>NZ_JASPJJ010000029.1:0-8868 GCF_030232825.1 Corynebacterium sp. MSK044 | reverse complement strand
TAGGAATCGGAAGGTCAACGACACCTACCAGCAGTTCTTGGAGCACTACAACACAGCAGCACTTCCCACACGCGCGCGTCGGCCGAAGGATAAAGCGAATGTGGAAGCTGCGGTAAAGATCGTCACCCACACAGTCATCCACGCCCTTGAAGGCCACCAGTGTGTTGACGTAGACGAGCTCAACGCAAAGATTGTGGGCTTAGTCGACGCGATCAACACCTCCGTGCCGTTTCGCAGTCAGCAGTCAAGCCGCAGGGATCTCTTTGAACAACACGAGCAGCATCTCCTTGCTGATCTGCCTCCAACCCCGTGGCAGCACACTGAGTGGAAGCGTGCGAA
The DNA here is from genome assembly GCF_030232825.1 of Corynebacterium sp. MSK044. NCBI lineage: Bacteria > Bacillati > Actinomycetota > Actinomycetes > Mycobacteriales > Corynebacteriaceae > Corynebacterium > Corynebacterium sp. MSK044. The sequence goes on along the minus strand of NZ_JASPJJ010000029.1, from coordinate 8,529 downwards.
AGTAGCCCCGGATTTCCATATCACGGTTGCAACGGTGCGCTACTCCGTTCCGCACCAGCTTGTTGGCCGCACTGTCGATGTGCGCATCACAGGCCAGGTCTTGACCGTCTTTGACCAGGGGACAACCGTAGCGACCCACCGGGTTTCGCCTAAGCGTGGGGCCTATGTCACTGACTATGAGCACATTCCATCTGGAATGGACTCCACCCGTGGGCTGTGGACAAGCGACTACTTCTATCGCGAAGCCCAAAAAACCGGCCCGGCAACACGCAAGGTCATCGAAGAACTCATCGCGGCGAAAGCCATCCCGGCCCAGGCGTACCAATCCTGTAGAAACGTGCTGTCGATGGGCAAACACGGCAACAAACCAATCTTGGAAGAGGCATGCCAGCGCCTGATGGCCAACGACGGCAGCCGACGGGCGGTGTCATATACCGCAGTCAAAAACATGATGGCCGCCATACGCAAAGAACACGCCACCCGGCCCCGCGGGTTAGACCAGGCCCCGCGCAGCACCACAACCAACCAGCCCACCTCCCGTGCAATCACCGACCGGGATACCACCGGCGCGTTTCTCGGTGGTGCAGACCAGTTCAGCATGGACAACCTCGCTAAGAAAGGACACTAAAGCCCATGTCATCACCAACCCCGCCAACAGATCGCTTCCTTGACGAGTCCGCCCTGGCTGACTTCACCGCGCTGCGGATGACTGCCTTTGGACAAAGCGTCATCGAGATTGCCAACGATCCCGCATTCGACGCATGGACGTTTTCCCAAAAGGTGCTCTACGCACTCGACAAAGAAGTCGCAGCCAGGCGCGAACGACGCATCAACAAACTGCTGAAAGCATCCCGATCGCCGAACCTTGATGCTTGCCTTGAAAACGTGGTCTGCACACCTGACCGCAACATCAACCCCGAGCAAGTCAGCAGACTCGCTCATGGACAATGGTGCCACCTGGGCCAAAACATTGTCATCCTGGGCAAATCCTCAGTCGGCAAAACCTACCTCGCCCAAGCACTAATCACAGCAGCATGCCGCAACGACTACTCCGCACGGTTTTTCCGCACCGACATGCTCGCCGCCGAACTGGCAGTCCTGCAACCCAATGACCCCATACGGCTGAAGTTCATCCAACACCTCCACAACGTCGACGTCCTGGTCCTCGATGACTTCCTGACCACACCTATTGATGCCGCGACCGCGCACCAACTTCTCAACATCCTCGCCGGACGAGAAGGCAAAGTCTCAACGATAGTGACCTCACAATTCACCCCACGGGAGTGGTACAAATCCATCCCCGACGCCGTGATCTCCGAGTCAATCCTCAACCGACTCGTCTCCGGCGCCGAGATCATCACACTCGAAGGACCAAACATGCGCCTGACCACCAACGCATAACCACCCACAACGCCTGAGTGAGACACCGCTACCGGATACTCACTCAGGCGCTACCAGATACTCACCACACCGCTACCATTTCAGTCTTCTGAACACCCCTTGCAGTACCGGGTACGTGGAACACCGGTACCAACTACGCGGACTCACGGTACCAACTACCCCGAATCGACAATTTGGAGGAATCACTCGATGAGGTGCTGGCGTTTACCGCAGCACCGAAACCAGTCTGGACAAAGGTGTGGTCGAACAACCCCACTGAACGGCTCAACCGGGAGATCCGCCGGCGCACCGACGTCGTTGGCATCTTCCCGAACCGCGAATCCATCATCCGGCTTGTCGGCGCGGTCCTCGCTGAACAGCACGACGATTGGATCCAACAAAAACGCTACATGTCACTATCTGCACTCGAACACACCAAACGCCTCATGTACCAAACAGGAGGTGATCATGGCGACCACCACCAACTAACCGCCTAACCAAACCCCCAACTTCATACCGAGCCGAAAGCACAAACGGCTACACCACTACACGGGACTTGACCCTCGGCAAGTTCCGCAGTGATCCGCGGTGCACCGTAGACCTGATCGGAGTCTGCCCAGATCTGGTGGATCTTGCGGTCAACATCGTCATAAAACGCTGCCCGATCATCGTTTCCTAAGAGCCGTTGCTGCTGGTTATGGGACCATTTGTAGTAGCCGGATCGAGACACCTTCAACAGGCGTGCCATGCGTTTGATGCTGTAGTTTGCCTTCTCTCGTCGCATTAGTTCGAACTTTTCTGTTCGCGTTGCTTCGCGGCGAAGAAGGCTGTCGCTTTTGACAAAAATTCGTTGTCCATCCGGGCCTCTGCCAGCTCCCGGCGCAGCCGCGCATTCTCGGCCCGAAGGTCCGCCTCACTCATCCCATCGGCTGCGCCTCGGCGCTCCCGCTCATTTTTGACCCACTTGCCTAAAAGCCCCGGGGCGACACCGATCTCTCTGGCCACTTGGGCGATCGGGCGCTGCGACTCAATCACGAGATTCGCGGCTTCACGCCGGTACTCCGGCGTGTACTTCTTGCGTTGTTGGCTCACAATGAACATCCTCTCCTACGGACACAACATCCGTACAAGTTGGGTGTCCACTAAACGAGGGTAACCTCAGGGCAGTTCACAGCAGTTCAGTGCAAGTGCGTTTATTGTTGGCGTGGTGTCCAGCTGGTCAAGCTGGCGATATCCTTTCGGTGGGTGACCCACCCTTTAATCAAACGTGCAACTTCATCACTCGACGGAGTGAAAGTGAAGAACTGTTCACCTGTATCCGCATTGCGGTATTCTACAGCCCAGTCCTGGTTCTCAGCCTCCCACCGCGCACGGATATGACTGGTACGCAGATCATCATAATCATCCTCCTCATCATCACTGTTGCGTTGAGAAACAACAATAAAACTCTCATCCCCGTCAGGGATGGTGATCTTGTTCATGAACTCAAGGTTCTCATCGATCAGTTCTGGGGAATAATACGGCAGATCATCCTCGTAGGTCCGAATGCGGTGAGTAGGACGTTCCGTACCACGGGTAATAACGTTATTGAATTTGGGCACCGCAAGGCACACATGGTTCTCAATAGCGAGATGTGCCCGATTCTTTGCAAGCGGGGTTGGGTACGGGTGGTTGACCGTCAACCCGATAATCCCATCCCCAATGACCTCAAAACTAGGGATGTACTCATCAAGAGCTTGTTCACCGAAGCGTTCCAACGCAGGAGTAGAACGAGGCGGCAGCGCCAAACGCTGCGCCACCGTAGGCAACAAAAGCTTCTCTGCAGTTGGCTCAACCGCAATAATGTCAGGCAAGGTCGTAACCATCATCCTTTCTCAAAATCAGGTGATCATGATCGTCAGAAAACACTATCTTCAAAGGATCGTAAAACCCCTCAGGCATCGGCGGCACAAAAGGATCAACAAGATCCTCCACAAGCTCATCACAATCCTGGTAAATAAGCGTTTCTTCCTCCTCTTCCAAATCCAGGTAAATAATTGCCCCAACCGGGTAAGCAGGATGAGAAATATTCATCAACAACGGAGTATGAACAGTGCCACTACCCTGGCCAATAAACAGCCCCCACTTCGGATAACGCCAAATTTTGGCGATACAACACGCATCCGTATCAAGGTTGTACCCATACACCGAATCTCCCCGCGGCCCATGACCATAAATCAGATCAATAGCCTCAAAACTCGTCGAAGAACAACCGTCATACCTACGTGAGCACTCATACTCAGCCGCGACAGTGCCACCACCACAACTTTTAATCAACTCCCGATACCCCTGCGGCAACTGCAGACCAAGATTACGTTCAATTTCCTGAACCCTCGCCTCATCACACGGCCGAGCCGGAGCAACAAACACCTCTGAGTAATCCATGAAGCCATCCTAAGCTCGGGATAAAAAGCGTGCACCTAGCCTGTAGCTGCATGCCGGGCGATCAGATGTTCTCCCGGCTAAAGCCCTCTAACAACTTTCGACGCCCCGCGCGGCCCACCCGAGATGCGAAACGTGTGGCCGCCCGCTATCTTCCCGGGCCCACCATCAGCAAGCGTTACACCACACTAAGGGACGCAACCGGTCCGGGCCACTAATACCACGAGTGATCACCCTGCCCTTGTGCACACTTAGTCCGAACCAAGCATGCGGTGAGTGGGGTTAGTCGATGCTGATACCAGCAGATTCAACATCCGCGATCAACACACCCAGCTGCGCCGCATCAGCGGGCAGACCGTTGAGCTTCTCACGTACCACAGCAACCTCATCAGGCTGGCCAGTAACACCAATGCCCTCGCCTTCAGGATCCAACTCAACACCAGCAGCAATAGTGTTGATAGCTTGCCAATACCTCAACACAGCATCCAAAAAATACCCACTAGCGTCACCCCCTGCCTCTGTCACTGCTTTATCAAGCCGGCTATCAACAAGGACTTTGGCATACATCGTGTCCTTCCCAGCATCATCACCAGCCGATTCATCAAGCCTGATCACACTCGTGCGCATACCAGCATCAGTAGTGCACTCATCGCGTTGACCATCAATGTCCTCATCCGGGGGACTCAACTCAGTGGGAATATCCAACCCCAAATGGAAACAACGATACTGCTCCAACCACAAATCCATGTGGCCAACAGAAAAAAATGCCCAAGGAATCAGAAGGTAGTCACGCTCTTCTGGCTCTGCTTGACGAGTGGCAGCACCGCTAATCCACATTTTAATGGTCCAATCAGTGGTGTCCACCTCTGTGACATCAAGGGGATAATCCAACTCTTCAGGCACAAACCCCGGCAAACCCGGGCGGTAGTCACCGTGAATGACTGCAGTGTGCTCGATGTTAAAACCAGGCCAGTCCTCAGATAGTTTACCATCACGAATAAACGGCCCACCTTTAGTAAAAGCAGTGTTCAACAACGGAAACGGCGGGATAATCCAACGACTCGTTGTGGTGTGTGCCTCCGGGTCAAGGCCAAGTACACGCACATTGTCATCAGTAAGCGGCACAGCAACTAAAGACGGGCCAATCTGCCGAAACTTAGTCGCATAAATATGCACCTCAACATCCCCACGAACAGTTGGCATACGCAACCGCGTATTCGCCGTCGGCCGAATCGCCTTCATCGAAGAATCAAACTGCATAAAATACGTCATTTTTAGAGTTCCTCCCTAGTGAGCGAATTTAAGTGCGCCCTTGTCCATCATCCAATTGGCCCACTGGACCGCACCTTCGTGCACGCTTCTAGACGTAGCTATCTCGTGGCGTCGATTGTGCAGCAAGGTGTCGCTGTTTCCGAACTTATCGAAACCTATCTCAGAGATCTTAGCTTCTTCGAAGGCCCGTGCCTGGTAACGCGTGAAAGCATCGGCCCCATCATTAAGTTGACCAGGGTCTATGTCCGCTACTTCCATTTTTGTCTTAAACTTGTCGCCGTGCTCGAGTGCTCGTCTGTCGGTGTCGACTGACTGACCGACATACTTCATTCCTGGCCCATTTTCATGCCCATAGCTGTATAAATGATAGTCGTTGCCACTCGGGTTCCTATTGAGAAACTCCATCGTCTCATCAATCTTTTCCGGTTTCACACCTGCATTGCGCAAATCCTGCGCGGTGACTTGGTGCGCCTTTAAGCCGAATACATCTACCCAATGAGCAGCGTGGCCTACATATCCCTGCGCAGAGGCCAAATGCGGACTGACTCCGAGGGGGTCTTGTGCGTTGTAGATTCCCGCATGAGGGTCATAGTAGCGGCATCTGTTATACGCCCATCCGGATTCCGCATCGAGGTATTGGCCTGCGTATAGCAAAGGCGAGGACTCCGCGCCGCACCAGGTGCGCTTGCCATAGAGAGTCTGTTCGGCATAAGCAACAACGGTCCCATCCACAGGGCTGACAAGTTCTTGGGGTGAACCGGCGAGATCTGTCATAACAAACACAAAGTCGGCAATTGTCTCTCCTGGCGTGGTTGAACCGTCGCGCTGGTGCCCACGCAGTTTGATTTGGCCGACAACTTGAACTGTCGCTGGATCGGTGATCCACACATATCCCGAGCCCAGATCATGGCACAGAGATTCATCAGAAGCTTCACGGTTCACCAAACTGTGCTCGCTGATCAATGTCTCATCGGCGGCAGAAAAGGTGATTTGCTCTGCCACGAGTTGCTCCCCCGCGTGAACGTATACCGTGCGTGTGAGCAGCTCACCAGTTTCGATGTCTACTCGCTCCTTCGCCACGCGGCGCCCCCGAGGATCATAAAAGTAGCGATATCCAACTCCCGGCTCGTCCGATGTCGTGAAACCGATTGGCTGTTCGCCTGATGCGTAGAAGAACTTATGCACCAAAGGTTTCTTACTGATCCGTTTGGTGACAGTCTGAGTAACCCGCCCAGCCTTATCGTAGGTGTAAGTCGTTCGGCCAACTCTGGTAGGCATCGTGCCATCGAACTCCACCCGTGAATCAACGCCGGACAAAGCTGCTTGGTTGATCGTCTTCTTTTGGGAAGGACCGCGGTTAGTTCCCAATGCGGTTGATGGTGAGTGTTCCTTCGCGTCAATGAAGTTAAGCACCCCCGCAGAGGAGAAACCATAAGCTTCCTCTGTGGTTTCTCCAAGTGATAATTGCCCAGTAGTGAGTGGAGCTTTTGGGTCAGCACTTCGATTAGTCCTGGTGAGTCGAGTAACCCTCCCAGCCAGATCAAGGTCAAATGTGGTGATCCCGCGCAGGTAATCTGCAACGGATTTAAGAGCCCCATCTTCGCGCCACTCAAACATGCGAGAAGATACGGTTCTCATTCCACCTGCAGATGATGAGTCAAATGCTAGCAGCGAGACGGCGGTTGTCCGCCCGCGATCATCCGTTAACAAGTCTTGAATGAGAGATCCGGTTCGCATGTGGTTACGACGACCTCGCTCGTCGACACCGTATTCAATGTCGGCGATTGACTCACTTACCTCAGAACCCAAAGAGATACGTGAGTGCTCGGAACGAATAATCTCGCCTTCACCATCACGCATGAAACGTGAACTAAACGTATCTCCAAGGGGGAGAGCAATACTTTCTGAAAGTATGTTCCCAATGCGGTCAAGTTCCACACTGTGTTCGGTTGTTTCACCGCTTAGGAGCGTTATGCGCTCAGCCGTCGTACGTCCGAACTCGTCTCGGATGTAATCGATAGTCGCGGAAGGTCCACTGATCCTCGTTAGTCTGTCAAATTCATCGTAGATGAACTTCGTTACCCCGGACGCGTCGGTTATTGACTTAGTGCGGCCATCTGCATGCCGCAACTGGGACGTAGTACCCGCTGGTGTCGTTACAGTTGCCAGCAAACCGTCCGGACTTACCGTTGCAGAGGAGGAAATTCCGTTGTAATCAAGCTCACCTGCCAGCATGCCGTCAAGATCGTAGGTGTAAGACCAACGGTTGCCGTCAGAATTAAGCAAGACAATTGGCTGCATCTGAGTGTTGTACTCAAGACGCGTCGTCGCTCCACAGAAATCTATTGACATACTCGGCTTGTCAAAAACGGTGTACTTAACTGTTCCCGTTGCGCCGATCTCATTTGTATGAGCAACCCTGTTGCCCTCGCTGTCATACTCGATGCTCACTGAGGTGCCATCCGGATTTTCGACTACCGCTGGCCAGCCCTCGGGGGTGTAGCGCACCGTGGTGACTGCCCCAACCGGATCGATACTTTCAACAACTAAGCCTCGAACATCGCGCAGCATGCTGGAACGTCGACCGGCATGATCAATTACAGCAAGCGTCCGTCCAGCATCGTCGCACTCAACCTCAGTTACAGTACCGTCCGCGTGACGAGTTGCCTGCGGTACAATTCCGCTTGCCCGAACGTCGTAGCGGTATTCGGTCACTGCCCCACTAGAAGATGTCACTGACTCAACAAGGCCGAACGCGTCGAGACAAAACTCAGTTACCGATCCATCGGTATCGATGCTACGAACCGGCGTACCCCATTTCCCCGGCTCGATGCTGGAGCGCGTACCATTTGGAAGCTCCTTTGAAACCATCAGACCATCTTCGTTGTAGGTGAAGCTGGTGGTGGCGCCCGCAGAATTAACTGTCCTGGTGACCTGGTGATAGTCATTGTGATCCTCGTCTTTAATCCCGCCTTCCGGTGTGATGATTCGCCATACGTCGCCTTCTGGGGTAGAGCGGTAAACGGTGGGGCGGATATCACCTAGCACCTCGTCGTGAAGCCATTGTTGTGGAACAGTCCATGTATCATCATCACGCTCCGCGGTGCGGCCGCGACCGGTTAAACCAGCTGCGTCAAGCCCACCTTCAACAAGTGCCTGATAAAGCGGGAGTTGTTCAAGACGATTAAAGTAGTCCTCAACCACGGTGTCACCTAGGGTAAGTGGGTCACCTTGAAACTCGCCGGCTGTTTCAATGAGTACACACACTGTTCCACCAAGTGGTGCGTCTTGACCGGTGTCGTGACCCCAGTAAAGAATATTCGGGAACATACCCCCAGTACCTACCTGCGAGTGAACACGACCCCACTCATCAAAACGATAGTAGTAGGACACACCATTGCGGTCAGTCCAGGCATACATCCGGCCTTGATCATCGTAGTGATACTTCAACGCACC
>NZ_JASPJJ010000028.1:0-10226 GCF_030232825.1 Corynebacterium sp. MSK044 | reverse complement strand
ACTACGTGCTCTCAATGAAAACTGCTCCCCACTAGTCGGTAACTGATTTCTCAGTCCAACTAATGGGGAGCAGTTCAACGCTGGTAGGGGCCTTCTTCATTTTGTGATCGGATCGCCATTTGGTGCACTAGCTGGTGCACTAGGGTCAAAATCCTGCACCAAACGGAACTGCGACGCTCCAACGACGCGGCGCAGGTTTTCGGTGCATTGCTTAGTGATTGCTAGGACGGCAGCAACGAAGGAACGCCACGGGAGTCGGCAGTTCGAGGAAAGCAACTGCGAACTGCTGTGCAAGTCTCACAACCGCGCCAAAGGTAACGCTTAACCAGCGGCGACGCGGGGATCTAACAATGCTGCGTCGCTAGCGCTCGCACCCAGCGAGCGAGCATCAGGCTGCGCTAGCGACGCCGAGCGCACAAAGGCACTGCACTGCGGGGATACGCCTGCGACCGGCAGAGCCGGACTGAATACGGGATTGACCACGTTCACCCCGTATTCGTGCAAAGGAGCACTGCCATGTCCACTCATTCCCACACGCTTGCATCTCACGGCGAGATCCTCGCGAACCTCCCCGGCATCCTCGGCTTCTACCCGAACAACTCGCTGATCCTCGCGTTCTTCGTCGACGACGAGGGCGTCGACACCGTCCGCCTCGGCCCGGTCGCGCGGTTCGATCTGGACGAGGCCGTGGAGAAGCTCACCGAGAGTCGCGAGCGGTTCGCAGCGTGGGTCCACCACCTCGAACTCGACGCTGTTATCGCGTACATGATCAGCGATGACATTGCGCAGCCGGTCTTTGACGAGACGGCCACGTATCTCACTAGTGGGGCAGTGCACCTACCGCCGCTGCTCGGGGTGGTGCAAGTGCCCGAGATCGTCACCGGGGCTGCGTGGTGGTCTGTGTACCAGCATCCGCTCATCGACGAGCCGCGCCACGGCGTTGTCGGCGAGGTCGCCGCATCGGCGGCGCTGCGGCAGATGCTAGAGCACACCGGCGAGCTGCCGGAGCCGAGCAAAGACGACATCGAAGCTCGGTTGAACAGCACCGATCACGGCATCGACGCTGCCGAGCACGCCGACATCATCGAAGACGCGCTGGCGTATGTCCCGCCAGTGTTTCCCGACATGCTGCAGCGTGAATACGAACAGGCGGCGGCAGGGATCACCCAGCCGAGCACCAGGGCCGTCCGTGCTGCGCTGAAATGCTTCACCACGCCGCGCTTGCGGGACACGCTGCTTGCCGCGCTGCTCGATGACCCGCAGGCGGGCCTGCAATTCACAGAGCAGGTTATGCGTGCTGTCCCGACCAGCTGGCCAGGGATGCGCGCGCAGCTCACCGCAACTGTTGCCGTGCTTGCGCACGCCACAGGCCAGCCGGGGCTAGCTGGCGTGGCTGCGCAGCGAGCCACCGAGATCGGGCCAGACGAGAACTTCCCGTCGTTGGTGGCGAAGCTGACCGACATCGGCCAAGGCGAGCGGATGGTCGAACTCGTCCGCGAGGGCGCCGAGAAGACCCGCACGATCTTGTTCACCGAGTAGCACCACACACCCCGTTGCAGCGATGCAACGGGGTTTCTTTTTTTCTCGTCGGCCGTGGCTTGCGACAGCAGACACTTCAACGAGGCAGGGGAGCGACCCCTAGACAGCAGAGCTGTCCAACAGACGGATTGACCACCAATCCGAACAAGGAGGCACGTGATGCGCGACATCACCCACACCGACCTGGAACTGCTCTACCAGCTCGCCGACGGCATCGACGGCGAGGACGCCGATCCGGGTGCAGCACAAGAACTGCGCGACCTAGAGGCGGCAGGCACGCCGCTGCCCTGGGCAGTGCTGTAACGACAGCGCAACCCCCCGCAGCAGCAAAGCAGCTGCTTCAACACCCACATTGCACGGCAATTCACACCCACCCACATAAGGAGAACCATCATGTCCAACCCCTTCAACAACGGCACCATCGTCGGCAACGCAGCTCGCGCACCGAAGCTGTTCGAGCACGCAAACGGCGGTGCGACGGTGAAGCTCAGCGTCTATGCGCGCAACACCTTCAAGAACAAGGCCACCGGCAAGGTGGAAAGCGAGATCGTGGAGCTGACCGGCTACGTCCAGGACGCGAAGAACCCCGGCGTGTTCGGCTGCATCGGGTCCGGCGACCGTGTCGCAGTGAGCTACTCGCTGAAGACCGACGTCTACACCGACAAGGACGGTGTGAAGCACTACCCGCTGGTCGCCCGTATCGACACCGTGCAGCTGATCGACTCCAAGAAAGAGTCCGCTGCGCGCGCAGCCCGTCGCGGAGGCGAGGCGGCGAACGCCGCCCTGGCTGGCGCTGACGCCGACAACGACGAAGCACCGTTCTAACAACGACACCCCGCAGGGAAACCTGCGGGGTTATTTTTTTCAACTATTTCACGGTGTTGATCCAGCTCTTTCACGGCCTTACCCAACTGAACAAAACCCAACAGCCCTAGCATCAGCTTGGCGATCGGGGTGGAGTCTTTTGAGTAGGTCTGTCCCTCCTTGAGGAACTTCACCGACACTCCTTTGCTGACTAGCTCGTCAACAATGGCGTACAGATCCGTCAGTGAACGCGCGCACCGATCCATCGACGTGACGACAAGCTGATCTCCTGCACGGACATATCGCATTGCTTCATCAAGTCCAGGGCGCTCACGCGATCCACCACTGGCCTTATCCGTGTAATAGGTGAAGACCTTCTCTGCCTTGAGTTGTTCAATCTGACGATCAAGGTTCTGATCTTTCGAACTCACCCGGGCATAGCCCACCTTTTGTCCTGAGATCGCCCCCAACTGTTCAGTGATCTCCAGAGGCAGTGACGGTTCTGTTCCGTTAGTCTTGGAACTAACCCTAGCGAACAGGAAGTTTTTTCATTCACAAATTGTTCGCTTGGGGTGTACCCCAGGTGCCCCTACCAGCGCCCGCAGTTGAAGGCTTCACCTACCAAATGGTAAAGTTAGCTATATGCGAACCAGTCAGCGCTCCGAGATCCTGGAAGCTGCCCTCCGCGTCATGAACGCAGCGGAGGGTGGCGACATTACCCTTGACGCAGTGGCCCACGAGGCCGGGCTCACCAAACCGGGATTGCTATATCACTTCCGCAACCGCGACGTACTGCTCGCCGCGATCGTCGACCACGCTGCGGCCAACGCCGAGAACGACATGACTGCCACCCTTGGCAAGCCCCTCGAGAACGCCAACGCCACCGAGCGGCTCCTGAGCTACGTTCACGTCGCCGCCCACGGGGCCGCCAAGCGCGCCGAGTTCATCATCTGGGGCCAAGCGACGTACCGGCCCGAACTCACCGAACCGTGGACTACGCGGATGGGCCGCTGGCTCGAACTCCCGGACGATCTCGACGCCGCCACCCGAGCCAGGCTGACCACCGCCCGACTCGCCGCCGACGGACTCTGGGGCGCCCAGGCCACAGGTGTGTCCACCCTCCACGGCGCGGATCTCGAAGCCGTCGTCTCCAGCATTCGCTCCCTGATCGAAGGAACAACCCCATGAAGCAGTGGTTCCTGCTCGCTGGCGCCATCACTACCGAAGTGGCGGCGACGCTGTCTCTCAAGGCGGCGCTCAATCACCCATCCTGGTACATCGTGGTTGCTGCCGGATACATCGGCACTTTCGTCTTCCTCACCTTCTGCCTGCGCGAAGGAATGCAGATCGGCGTCGCCTATGGCATCTGGGGAGCCAGCGGGGTCGTGCTCGCCGCCGTGCTATCCGCCGCGATTTTCGGTGAACCTCTGACCGCTGTGATGGGTCTTGGAATGGTTGCGATCATCAGCGGTGTCCTCACCGTCGAACTCGGCTCCCAGAAAGCTCAGCAAACCGCAGCCCAGGAAGCAGGAGTCAACTCATGAGATGGATCTTCCTCGCAGTCGCCATCTTGTTCGAAGTCGTCGCGACCATGTCGCTACGAGCCTCCGACGGTGGCCGGGTGAAGAAATGGTTCATCGGCGTCATCGCGGGGTATCTCGTGGCGTTCGTCGCCTTAAGTCTCGCCTTGGCCGACGGCATGGCCCTTGGCGTCGCCTACGGCATCTGGGCAGCATCCGGCGTAGCTCTCACCGCGATCCTCGCCCGGGTCATCTTCCACGAACCCCTCACCCGAACCATGGCCCTCGGCATCCTCCTCATCGCCGTCGGAGTTCTCACCGTTGAACTCGGCGCCAACTTGGCGAACTGACGCATTTCCGCAGGTAAACCAGGCAGATTGGTGTGCTGCACCACGAGGCGCACAGACAAAGGCTCCCCAATGAGCGCCTGTGGGCCTAGCGTTGTGGATGTGATCACCTGTGTCGTCCACTACACCATCGACCCCGACCAGATCGCAGCCTTTGAACAGTTCGCCCGCGCTTGGATGCGGCATGTCGACGAACACGGCGGCACCCACCACGGGTACTACCTACCCGCGGAAGGTGTGAGTGACCGTGCGGAATCCCTGTTCAGCTTCCCCAGCCTGGCTGCCTACGAGCAGTACCGCACCTTGTTCGGCACCCACTCGGACTTCATCGCCGCTGACCGGATTCGAGACGAGTCCGAGTGCGTCCTGCGGTACGAGCGCACCTTCATGCGGCCGCTCCTACCCCAGGGACACTGAAAGGGACTCCGGCAGCACGCTCGGCACAACCCACAACGCCGCAGGTCAGCGCGTACAGATGGGTGTACCCCAAAAGCCTCATGTCTCGATTATGCCTCACAAACCCCTACCGAGCACCACCCTGCGACAACTTAGGGCGAGACGCTTTAGTGAGACGGGGAGGAGGCCAATTGCCCCATGAAACGGTCTCACATTCCAGTTCCTGCCGGGTGTCTCATAAAACTTTAGGTTTTCAGGACGCTCCGCGACCGCTAGTGGGCCATATAAGCGAGTCGGGTGTGGTCATCGACAGCGGCATGGACGTGGTCGAACCCGATCGGGTCTTCCGGTCGCGGATCGGTCGTGGACTCGCCAACCGCCGCTGTCGGGGATGCGGCTGAGTTTCTTCACATCGATATGGATGAGCTTGCCTGGCCACCAGCAACGCTCTCGCATGCGTGGTCAAGCGGGCGTTACCGTTGGGCATAGAGGCCTCCGGCAGTGAAGAACTAGACAGCTCCACTAAGCCAGGAGGCCTAACTATTTCACAAGACCGAAAGTGCCACCAACGTCACGGTCGAGTACAACTAGTGGGTGTCACTGTGGCTTTCCGAAGTCCACCACACTGACGTTCCCGTCATTGCGGGGGCGGTACAGAGGGCTCCTGACGGATTGCCCGAAGTCCTCTGCACGAATTGACTTCCGGCCTGATGCCGCTGTACCAACCTGTCCTGATAGGCGGGCGCCTCGTTTGCCAGAAGATGGGGCACGGTTCCCTCTCCCCCTTGCTTTTTGGGAGTCCTCGGCCAGCTACGGGATCGTGCCTGGCCGGTCCTCGGTCGAGTTGTTGTCCGGAGTTGGTGCGCAGCAGTCGGGTTCCCCGCTTTGCCCGGGGCCCTCGCCTGTGGGCGGCGTTCCCTGTCTGATGCGCAGTCTCCTGCGCCGGTTGAGGGCGGCCAATGCCGATGCGAGCACCACGGCTGCGGCGAGGGCTGCGATCAGGGTGCTGTTGTCGCTGATCCAGGCGCTGGCGGCGGCTGACCATACGGCGAGGCTGTTGGCCTGTGCGGTTCCGCCGGTGGCGGCGGGATACCAATACCAGCTGAGGTAGGCGCCGGTTATGGTGAGGATGAAGGCGGCGATGCGGTTGCTGTGCTTGGCCAGGCCGGTGATTCTTCGCCCGAGGGCGGCCCCGGCGATGGCCGTGCCTGCCGAAACGAGCATCAGGACAGTGGCCGAGCCTGCGGCGTAGGCGGCGAAGACCGCGAGCAGCCCGGCGTAGCTGGCGACGGCCTGGGCTTGGGCGATCACGGCCAGGAGCACCCCGAGGGTGCAGCCGAGGGATGCTGCGGCGTATCCGACCCCGAAGGCCACCATGCGCCCGGTTTTGTGACCTGCCCCTGCGGCTTCTTGTGTGCGGGGTTTCGTGGCCCAGGCCGGCAGACGGAGCCGTGGTGTGAGTCCGGTGAGCATGGCCAGGCCCAGCAGGAGAAGGATCACCCCGGTGGCCATTCCCAGCCAGGGCGCTGCGCTGATCAGGGTCCTGGCGCCCGCGCTGACGATCAGCCCGAAGGCTGCCAGGGTCCCGGCGAAGCCGAGGCTGAGCGCGAGCCCGGCCCGGAGCCCGTGGGTCAGACGCAGCGCGAGCGGGCGCGTCCGGGCGTCCCCGATGGTCTGGGCTATCCAGGCGGGCAGGAGGGCGAAACCGCAGGGATTGACCGGGGCAATCATTCCAGCGGCGAAGGCCAGGGCAAGCAGGGCTGTCATTGGGCGCCGGCCTTGGTGAGTTCTTCTTGGATCTTTTCCGCAGACGGGTCGGTGGCCCGGAAGGTAACGTCGCCCTTCGCGTCGACCACCACCAGGGTGCTTATGGAGGTGACCTTGTACCGGGTGGTCAGTGTGGCCCCGGTGTCGATGACGGCAGGGAGCTCAGGGGCCTTGATGTAATCGCGGAATCCGTTGATGGTCTCCTTCGGTTCTCGGGGGTCCACGTCCACCAGGAGGTAGTCGGCCGAGCTTCCCAGGGCCGTGGAGGCCTTGTTCAGGGAATCGGCCCCTTCCACACACTCACCGCATCCGGCAGAGAAGAAGAACAGTGCTGCGGGCTTACCGTCCGGGATGGTCCGGGTAGTGCCGTCAATGTCGGAGACCGTAACAGCAACGGCACCGGCCGCGTCGGGCGACGAACCGCCTGGCGCGGCCGACGGGCCGCTCGGTGAGCTGGCGCAGGCGGTTGTCAGTGCCATGACCGCTGTCAGAAACAGGGCGGAGGCGAGGTGCCTGGGCCGGGGAACGGACAGAGAACGGCGGGATCTCGGGTATGTCATGGTGTCTGGTGGTTCCTTCCAGGAATGGGGATGGGGACTCAGGCGGTGCCGTGGTCGGTGCGGTGGTGCTCGGGGGATGCGGGAGGGCAGCAGTCGTCGGTCCTGTGGCGTTTTCGCTGCCTGGTGACGGCGATGATCCCGGCCAGGAGCACCGTGGCGGCCGCGAGTAACACGAGGGGATTTGAGAAGAATCCGGCGATCGCGCCGAGGGCTCCGGCGGCGATGAGGATGGGTCCTGCGCAGCACAGGATCATGGCCGCTGCTATGCCGATTCCTGCGGCCAGTGTGTGGTATCGCCCGGGGCGACCGGTCTGCCGGACGGGTTGATGGCCGGTGTCTGGCTGTTCTGGGTGCTGGGTCATGTCATGTCCTTTTAAAGCTCAGCAGCAGGAGTCCTGCGCCGCGGGGGCCCGCGTGGCGGCCGCGGCGAGGAGGGCGGCGGCCATGGCGGCACCGGCCCGGTGTGCCGCCTCGATGTCCAGGACTTCGCCGTCGGGATGGGAATCCAACCACGGCTGGGCGTCCTCGCGGGAGGCGAAGTAGTAGACCTGGTTGCAGAACGATGACCGCACCGGCCCCGTGCCCGGGTGGCTGATGATGGACACGACGGCGGTGGCCGGCTGCACGGAGGTCACCGTGCCGTCCGCGCCCGTCATCACCCGGATGAGGGTCCCGCTACCCGGGGAGGTCGACTCAATGGTTGCGGCCTTCCCGATCAGGGCCGGGAAGAAGAGGGTGTCCAGGGCGCACCAGGTGTAGAGCTGTTCCCCGGCCAGGGTGAAGCGATGCGGGGTGGGCCGCATCGTCAGGGCCAGGCCGATGATGCGGCCCTCGTCGTCGTACTCGGTGTCCGGGACGGCGGCCAGTCCCTGCCGGACCGTGTCTTCGCTCCGGCCACTGGCGGTGGCCAGTTCGGCGACCGTGACGGGCTCGCCCTCGGCCAGGAGCCGCAGCAGCGGCACGAACAAGTCCGGGTCTATTCCGGAGCGCGCGGGGGACAACAGATAGGTGAGGGCCTGGTCGGTGGCGGTCATGGCATTCCTTTGCTTCGGTAGTGGGGGCTGCAGCTCAGGCGCAGCAGGAGAGCTTGGAGACGTCGGTGGTGAAGGCCTTGGCGGCGATCCTGATGCCCTCGGCCATCGTCAGGTAGGGGCTCCAGGCGGCGGCGACCTGCGCGGTGGTCATGCCCGCTTCGAGGATGTAGACGCCGGCGGCGGCGATTTCCCCGGCGTCCTTGGCCACCGCGGAGAGGCCCAGGATCCGTCCGGTGTCGCGGTCCGCGACAACCTTGATGAAGCCGCGGGTGTCGCGGTTGACCACGGCTCGCGGCACGTACTCCAGGGGGAGGACCCCGCACTCGCAGCTGATCCCGGCGGCGACAGCTTCCTTTTCCGTCATCCCGACCGCCCCGATGGCGGGACTGGTGAAGGTGACCCGGGGCAGGTGCCGGTAGTCGACCTCGGCCAGGGCATCGGTGAACGCATTGTCCACGGCCAGGGCGCCGTGGGCCGCTGCGACGTAAACGAACTCCCGATGGCCGGTTGCGTCCCCGGCGGCCCAAACCCGCGGGTTGGACGTGGCCAGGCGGGAATCGACCACGATCTCGCCGGATGCGCCGGTCTTCACCCCGACGGCGTCAAGGTCCAGTCCCTCGGTCACTGGGCGGCGGCCCAGTGCCACGAGGATGTGGGAAGCGCGGAACACCTCCTCGTCCCCGGCCACGTTTGCCGTCACCGAGACCCCGTCCGGGCCGGAGGCCACGGAGTCGGCCATGGCCCGCCGGACCACCCGGATCCCCTCGTCGGCGAACACCCCCGCCAACGCCTTGGATGCCTCCGGTTCCTCCTGCGAGGCCAACCGGGAACGGACCAGCATGGTCACCCGGGAGCCCAGCCGGGAGAAAAGCTGTGCCATCTCCAGGGCAACATAGCCTCCGCCCAGGATCAGCATTGATTCGGGCACCTCGTCCAGTTCCATCGCCGTCGTCGAGGTCAGGTACCCGGCCTCGGCCAGTCCGGGAACGGGCGGTACGTAGGGTGCGGAGCCAGTGGCCACGAGGTAGTGCCCGGCCTCGATCGTTCTCACTGCACCATCCGGGGAGATCACCCGGAGCAGCGGTGCGTCCTGGGTTCCGGTGAACGACGCGTCCCCCGAGATCATCGTCCACCCGTAGTCCGCGGCCAGATCGACGTACTTCTCCGTGCGCATGCTTTCAACCAGCGCGGCCTTGCCCTGAATCAGGGCCGGCATGTCCACCGGGCCCGCCGAGGCCGCCACCCCAGGGAAGCGGGCCGAATCCAACGCCACGTGGCGGGCCTCCGCGGCAGCCAGGAGCGCCTTCGACGGGACGCAGCCCGTGTTCACGCATGTCCCGCCCACGGTGCCGCGCTCCACCATCACGACGCGCTTGCCCAGCCCGGTGGCCCGGATCGCGGCCGCAAACGCTCCGCCGCCGGAACCAATAATCGCCAGATCGAACTTTTCGTTTGTCATTCCAGATGTCTCTTCCCTGTGGTTCAAAAGTTCCTATGGAACCATTGTGAACCTTCCAGTACAATGGAAGGTCAAGTGTGGTGGCCATTGGAAGGGGAATCGGCGAACATGAGGATCGGACAGCTTGCGGAAGCAACCGGAACCACGACCAGGACCCTTCGGTTCTACGAGGAGTCGGGGCTGCTCCCTCCGGCCGAGCGATTGGCCTCCGGCTATCGGGACTACGCCCAGGATGCCGTGGGTCGGGTCGGGTTCATCCACCGGGGCCAGGCCGCCGGGCTGACCCTCGCCCAGATCCGCCAGATCCTCGACATCCGCGACGGCGGCCAGGCGCCCTGCGAGCACGTGCGCGACCTGCTTGACGTGCGCCTCGCTGAGATCGAGCAGCAGATCGCGCAGCTCTCCGTGCTGCGCGACACTATCGCGGACCTCAGACAGGACGCCGCACACCCGGACCCTGAAACGTGCAGCACCGATCAAGTGTGTAGGTACTTGTAATCCAATTGGGCACACCTCCTGGACCGCCAAAAGGCTCTCGCAAAAAGATACCGCCAGATCTACAAAATTGAGGAAGAGCTCATCAGCAAAATCGACAAATTGACTGACGTAGTAGTCATCCCTAGCGCGTAAGACCTGCACACTGCTTGTACAAATGATAGTTTCGTGATGACGCTGGGGTGGGTTCCTGCTCCGCAGGCGTCCGAAGGCCCTGGGTCGAGCAATCCCATTACGTTGTTAGCAGTTCCACCCCAGGGCACCGAAGATTCATAGGCCGTCCACCCGATTGGGCGGGTTATGTT
>NZ_JASPJJ010000027.1:0-10326 GCF_030232825.1 Corynebacterium sp. MSK044 | reverse complement strand
TCGCCCCGACAACCCAGGGAAAAGACGAGCGATCTCACCGTACGTTGACCCAGTTCCTCGATGCACGCCACCCAGTCCACCTTGCCGAGGTCAACACATATCTGGCTGAATATCGCCAGGTGTACAACGAGCGACGACGGCACCAATCGCTGCTGGTCGGCAAGATGCACATCACCCCACGCCAAGCTTTCGATACTTTCCCCAAGGCACCGTCGCCTACGCATCCACTTGATCCTGATCAGATCTGGGCCCGCGTAGTTGCCTATAACCAGGCGCACAACCCACAAACTGTATCCGACATGCTAAACGGCCCCGCGGAAGCGGCAACTTCACACGAGGCCAGCACCGATGACATGGCAGCTCAGCAAGGCATACCTCCCACCGATACCCCTACGTTAACGATGCCTACGACACATTCAACAAACCATTGGGGCATCCCAGAGCAACTCTGCGTGAGCAAAGATGGCGTTGTACGCGTGTGCGGCTTCGGTCTCTACATTGGCCTGAGGTTTAAAAACCGCAGACTCTACTCCACGGTCACAGCCGATAACACTGCGGAGTTCTACACGGCCCATGACGGTGAATTCCTCTTCAGCGTGCCGCTACCGATCACGTTGAGCCACAGGCCACCAGGTGGTCAAGTCAACATCAACCTCGTCGAAGGAATGAAACACCGTCAACCACCGCGGATGAACCCGAAATTATCCAAGCCCCGGCCGAAACGCAGGCTACAACCATGAGCCACTAGAAGTGTGTCCAAAAACACCATGGAGCCCGTGTCCAAAAACCCTATGGACATAACACATCTAGTCCGCGTTCCGCCACGCGGTGAGCAGGCGGTCCACCAGGCGGTGTTGGACGTCGGGGTGTTCCTCCCCAAGCTTGCCGTCGAGGGGGCGTGTGACCACGAAGACCTCTTCGGCGAATTCGAGCGGGGTGAGCCCGCGCGGGACAAGGCCGGCGGGGACGGCGAGGTCGAGGACTGCTTGGAAGGCCTCAATTGTTTCCGCCCGCGTGGCCGCTAGTTCGGAGTTTTTGCCAAGGTCCTCCGACGCGATGGCCTCCACCAGGGGCCACGCGCCCACATCAAGCAGCTTCCACACAAACCCGTCCCACTGGGCGCGGGGGTCGGTGTGGAAGTTTTCTTTGAGCTCCTCGATGAGCAGCCCGATGTCGGTGAGCATTGCAATCCCACAGGCCACGTTGAGGTGCCGGCGAGTGGGAAAGTTCCTGTACAGGGTGGCAATGCCTACCTCGGCGCGGGACGCAATCGCTTCCAACGTGACGGTGGTGGAGGGGTGGGTGCGGAAGAGGGAGCAGGCTGCGTCGATAAGCTTTTTGCGCCTTAACACCGCATCCGATCGCATGATTTCCGCCTTGACTCAATGAAACTCGTGGTGAATGATATCCGGAGTAGAACTGATAGTTTATCCTCCACTTAGACCCAGAAAGAACAACGGGGGCACATAACAGTGGAACCCATTTTTCAAGTGACGGACCTTGTTGTCCGCAAAGGCGACGAACCGCTGACGTTTGAGATCGGCGACGGCCTGACCCTGCTGATTACGGAGCGCGAGTCAGGCTCATCGACCCTGTGCATGACCTTGGCGGGGCGTTTCAAACAGTTCGGCGGCGAGATCGCGCTGAGCGGGGCGACTACGACCCCGCGTGAACGCTTCAAGGACGTGGCCATGGCCGGCCTGACCATGCTCGATGGCCTTGAACGCCAGATGGATACCCGCCATATCCTGCGGGAACAGATCGCGTGGAGCCAGCCCTTCTTCAAACGTGTGCCGCGCGATGTGCTGGCGCACCCGAATGTGGAGCCGTGGCTAGACGTGCTCAGCTTGGAGGACCTCGACGTCTCGCTCAGGATCGGCGATGTGAGCGTGGAAGATCGCTTCCGCCTGCGCGTGCTGCTGGCACTGGTCTCGCGGCCAGACGCGAAGGCACTGGTGATCGACGACATTGATCAGATCCGCAGCCTCCGCCTGCGCGCGGCGGTGCTCGATGACCTGGTGGAGCTGTCCAAGCATCTGCCGGTGGTGGTCAACTCCGTCAACGAGGATCCGGATAACCACGCGGATGAGATTGTGGATCTACGGCACGCCCCGGAGGCCTCCAACGACGAGGAAGAGCAGGTGAACGCATGATTTCGGGCCTGAATGTAGGCACGCACTTCCGCAAACTCTTGCGGGGTGTTCTGCCGCCGCTGGCGCTGATTGCCATTACGTTGCTGCCACTGCTGTTCGGTGGCTTGTTCGTGTGGAGTTACTGGGATCCGCTGGGCAACCTGAACAAGATCCCGGTGGCGTTGGTCAACTCCGATGAGGGCGCGCAAGGCCCTGATGGGAAGGAGGTGCGCGCCGGCGACCAGGTAGCCGCGGAGCTACTCAAGGTGGAGCCGATGAACTTCGTGGAAGTCTCGGCGCAGGATGCCATCGAGGGTATTGGCAACGGCACGTATTACCTGGGTGTGGAGATACCCAAGAACTTCTCCGAGGCCGCGGTGAGTGTGAACACGGATGACCCGCATCCGGCGAAGATCAACGTGACGTTGAATAACACGAACGGTTTCATCCCCACCATGCTGGGTAACCAGGTCACGCGTGTGATGACCTCGGTGATTAGTGGCACCGTGGGTGAGCAGATTTCGCGCCAGATGTTCATGGGCTTCAACACCATCGGCGATGGCATGGATCAAGCGGGTGAAGGTGCGGACAAGCTTCACGACGGCACCACCCAAGCCCGCGACGGCAGCCAGCGCCTCAACGACGGCGCGAACCAGCTCAACGACGGCGTGCAGGAAGCATTGCAGAAGGTGCCGGATCTCGTTGACGGTGCCACCCAGCTCGACGAGGGGGCGCACGAGCTTAATAGCGGCGCCCAGCGCCTCAACGACGGCCTCGGCCAAGCCTCCACCGGCGCCGATGAACTCGCCGACGGGTTGGGGCGCCTGCGTGACGGTGTGAACCAAGCCGCTGGTGTGCTCGCACCGGTGAACATCCCCCAGCTGCAGCAAGGCACGCCGGCGGAGTTCCTGGACGGCATCAACTCAGCCGCCGACGGTGCCCGCGAGCTGTCCAATGCGCTGCACTTGCTTCACGACGGCTCCGGTGAACTCCTCACCGGCACCACCCAACTCAGTGACGGCACCACCCAACTCGTGGTCGGTGTGCGCACTCTATCCGAGGGCTCTAATGTCCTCGCGGACGGCACCCAGCAGCTCGCCGCCGGTATGGATGACCTGAACAGCGGCATCATCCAACTAGATGACGGCTCCGGTGAGCTGGCCTTCAAACTCAACGAAGGTGCCGGGAAGGTCCCGCGCTTTGATGGTGAGAAGCTCGACTCCGCCTCCTCCGTTGCCAGCTCCCCCGTCCGGCTGGAAAACACCGGCGATGATGTTTCCCTGTTCGGTGTAGGCCTGTCCCCCTTCTTCCTCTCCCTGTCCCTGTGGTTCGGCGGATTGATCATGTTCATGGTGTTCAACCCGATTTCCCGGCGCGCCATTGACTCCGGTGTCAGCCCACTGCGCGTGGTGTTGAGCTCCTGGATCCCAGCCGCCATCCTGGGTGTGATTCAGGCGTTCCACCTGTGGTGGATGCAAAACCTCGTGCTCGGGGTCAACGCGGAGCACCCGGTACAGATGTTCTTTGCCCTGGCGTACGTGGCCATCATCTTTGTCACGGCGATCTTGGCTATTTACGCCATCTTCGGGCCGTCCACAGGCCGTCTGATCACCATGATCCTCATGTCACTGCAGCTCGTAGCATCCAACGGCCTGTACCCGCCGGAGGTCCAACCCGAGTTCATCCAGTGGGTCCACTCGTGGGATCCGATGCGGTTCTCGGTGGACCTCATGCGCCACGTGCTCTTCGGCACGGCACCCGGCGACCACCGCGTCACCGTCGCACTCATCGTGCTCACCTCCGTGGGTGTGGCGTCCTTCCTCATCGCGATGGCGGGATTCTGGAAGGAACGTGTCGTCGTCGCTAAGCACATCCACCCTGAGCTGGAGGTTTAGCGCTCGTGGAGCAGCTCCAGAAGGTGCAGCTCCAATTCACTGCTTGCTTGCTTATCGACGTCCACAATCTCCCTCACCCCCGCCGGCCTCGGCCCGAGCACCACGACGCGATCTGACAACGTCACCGCTTCGCGCACGTCATGGGTGATGAGCAGGGCGGTCCAGTCATGGTCCGCCCACATCCCTTTGAGCCAGTTTTGGAGTTCGGTGCGGGTGAGGGAGTCGAGGGCGCCGAAGGGTTCGTCGAGAAGCAAAGTGCTTTTACCCTGTACAACCGTGCGTAAAAGTGCGGCGCGTTGGCGCATGCCGCCGGAGAGTTCGAACGGCAGCGCGTCCTCGAAGCCGTCGAGCCCGAACTGCGGGAACAGTTCGCGTGCGCGGGCACGGGCTTCCTGTTTGGGCGTGCCTTGAACTTCGAGGCCGAGCGCCGTGTTGTCCAGGATGGTGCGCCACGGAAACAGCAGATCTTTTTGCGGCATGTATGCCGTGGTGCCGTTGACCGTCGCGCGGCCACTGGTAGGTGAGTCCAGGCCGGCGATGATGTTGAACAGCGTCGATTTGCCTGAGCCCGACGGGCCGATGATGGACACGAACTCGCCGGGCTCAACGCTGAAGGAGACGTCTTTGAGTACCGTGAGCTGCCCGAATAACTTGCTTACGTGTTCAAGGTGGACCACTGGTGTGTCAGCCATGTGCTTTGCGCTCCTTGATGTGCCACGGGATGACCGCGCGCTCGATGAGGTAGGTGGACAGGTACAACGCGATACTCAGCGCCGCGGTGACCACCACCGCTGCCAGCACCAGATCCGTGCGGAAGGCGTTCTTCTGCACGCTCATGTAGATGCCCAGGCCCTGCTTCGCGCCGACGTACTCGGCGAAGATCGCGCCCGTCACCGCGTACGTGATGCCGATGCGCAGTGCTGTGAAAAACGCCGGCATCGCCTGCGGCAGGCGCACCATGCGGAACTGCTGCCAGCGACTGGCGCCCATGCTGCGGAGCAGACGCGTGGCGTCCCGGTCCGTGCGGTCAAAGGCCTCGATGAGACCAATGGCCACTGGGAAGAACGTCACCAGAGCCACCACCAGCATCTTCGGCACGATGCCGAAGCCGAACCAGATGATGATCAAGGGCGCAATGGCAATCACCGGCACTGTCTGGGAGGCCACCAGCAACGGCTGCAGCCCCTTCCGCAGAGTCGGTGAGAAATCCGACGCGATAGCCAACACCCACGCGCACACCATCGACAGCGCAAAGCCCACCGCCGTGACCTGTAGCGTTGCCGCCGCGTGCCCCGCGATGACCTCCCGCTGCTCCCACCCGGCGCGCGCCACCTGGGTGGGGGTGGGGAGGATGCGGGGGGAGACGTCGATAAGCTTCACCACGAGCTCCCACACCGCGACCGCAATGAGGATGAAAGCGGTGGGGACGGCGACGGTGCCTTTCGGCGCTTTACTGGGTGATGTACTCATTGGTGAAGTACGTGTTCCAGTCCGGCTCCTCCGTCAGCTCCTTGCCGGTTTCGTCCTTGAGCAGACCCTGCTCCTGCAGGAAACGCCCCAGCTCCGCCCAGTGCGTTTCGGTCTGGCCTCCGAACTTGCCGTTCTCGTCGAGCATGTAGTTCTCCACCAGCATCCGCTGCGAGCGCTGCAGGAAGTCCAGATCCTCCAGCAGGTCGCTGTTTTCCTTCTGCAGGATTTCCGCCGCCGCGTCCGGGTCCTCGATCGCGTCCTCATAGCCGCGCTGGAGGGCCTGCACGAAGCTCTTCGCCTGCTCCGGATTCTTGTCCATCCAGGTTTGGTTGCCCACGATGA
The DNA here is from genome assembly GCF_030232825.1 of Corynebacterium sp. MSK044. Taxonomy (NCBI): domain Bacteria; kingdom Bacillati; phylum Actinomycetota; class Actinomycetes; order Mycobacteriales; family Corynebacteriaceae; genus Corynebacterium; species Corynebacterium sp. MSK044. The sequence goes on along the minus strand of NZ_JASPJJ010000027.1, from coordinate 4,487 downwards.
CCACCTGGTACGCATCCGGGAAACCATAATCGATGTACTTGAAGTTCTTCAGGTGCACACCGCGGTCTTCTGCCTCAATGCCTTCCCACGCCACGTACGGCACGGTGAAGTCCACGTCCCCCGAGTACAGCGCCTCATACGCGCTGGTGCCCAGGACGACCGTGTCGAATTCGCCCTTACCGCCGGCCGCCTGCACCACTCCGCGCATGGTTGCTTCTTCCGCCGAGTTGGCAAAACCACCGAACGTCAGGCCGTCCAGATCCTTCGGGCTCTTGATCTCCTCACGGTCCGCGAGCACACTCACCTCCGTGGCCCACGTCTGCTCCACAGCCAACACGGAGCGCAGATCCGCACCCGCTGCCTTCGCAATCGTGGCCGTATCCTGGAAGCTCACACCGAACTCCGCCTGACCAGCATCGACCATGAGGTCCGGGTTGGAATCGTTGTACGGCAGCACCTCCACATCCAGGCCCGCCTCTGCGAAGTAGCCCTTGTTCAGCGCCACGTAGAGCCCCGTGTGGTTGGTGTTCGGCGTCCAGTCCAGCGCGATGCGGACCTTGCCGTTATTGTCGCCGCCGTCGCCGCTGCCCTCGCCGTCGGCCGCGCAGGCCGCCAGCATCATCGTGGCGCCCACCGCCGCTATCGTCGCCGTGATTTTCTTGAAAAAGCTCATTGCTTCTCTCGCCTTCATTCAAGGCGGAAGCAGCCCAGGGGCGATCGCATACGCGCATGCGTGCGTCTCCCCGTGACCATCCCTCCGCCAGCACTAACTGGATCAGGTTCGACGGGTCTAATCTCAGCCGACGCTTCTGCGCGCCGGCACCCCGTGTCACGTGCTTTAAAGTTATACCAGCGGTTAGTCAGGTGGGTGTGAGATTGGCTTGCAAAGTGCAATGAATGAACTGCAATAAACGAACTCAAATAAACCAGGTCGGGGCTCGCCAGCTAGGCAGCTGCCCGCGAATCCACCTGGTTCATTGCACTTCATTCATTGCAGTTTGTGTCTGAGGGGCCTAAGCAGGCGAAGTCGGCCCCCACAGGCATGGGCTCTAGGACAGGATCTCCCGCAGGAACGGCACCGAGTCCACCGTGGACATGTTCACCGTCCCGCCGTGATCAGCCGGGTACCACTTGACCACAACCTTTTGGTTCCGGGGGTCACCAATGAATTGGCGCAGCCACATCTCCGAGTTCAGAATGAGCCCAATCGGGGTGGGCACATCCTGGTCCTGCAGGCCGTGGCCGAGGAAGACCGGCTTGTCATAACCAGCAACAGGGGTGCCCATGAGGTCCCGCGTGGCCTGTTCCAGACCGGGGACGCTGCGCAGTGGTTTGGAAAATGCCCGCGCCAGGTTTGTCCCCGCCGCGGCGTCGCGCACTTCCTGGAAGCAGCTCTTCTTCGCCTCCGTGAGCATGCGCTTGCCGTCCTCCGTCAGCGCGGAATCCAGATCCACGTGCGGGTACGCCTCCTGTACCGCTGTCAGGATGTACAGCCCGTAGGTGCTCAGCGCTGCCGGCAGCGGCACCGGCGGGAAGGTGGGGCCACCAGCAAGGATGATCTCCTCCACGTACGCCGGCGCGCCGGTGGCCACCGCACCGCGGTAGTCCAGGCCGAGCTGCTGGCTGCGCGGCGTCGCACGATGCGCCACGTGCAGCGCCACTCCCCCGCCCTGCGACTGCCCAATCACGGCCCACCGCTTAGCCAGCACCGACCCATCCGGCCCCTGCGTGCCCGCCATCGCGTGCGCCGCCGCCACAGAATCCACCACGTTCGCCGCCGCGACCTTACCGTTCAGGTAGCTGTGCAGCCCCGGCGAATCCAGCCCAACATAATCCGTAGCCACGATCGCGTACCCCTCGTCGAGCCAACGGTTGAGGTACTCCGCATCACGCGCCGATCGTGCGTTTATCGACGGCGCACACTCATCCCCCAACCCCACCGTCCCATGCGCCCACGCCAGCACCGGCCAACCGCCCTCGGGTTTCTCCCCCTTGGGCAAGAACACTGCTCCGGTGCTCGTCGCGGGTTTCCCGTGCTGATCCACCGTCGTGTACGCCACCCTGAACTGCTTTGATGCGCTGCTCAACCCCACTCGCTCATCCAGTGGCACCTCCGCTAGGACCGTGCCCGGCTCACCACTCGGCGCCACCGCTGGCAGACCACTGCGGTACACCGGCACTTCGCGCGGTGCCACATCCCGCATCGGCTCCCCCGCCTTCACCGAGGACATCGGCGTCAGATCCGCCACCGACCCAAACGGCGTCGCGTCCGCCTGTGGCACCTGCCCTGCCAGGCCCGTGACCCCGAGGCCAACACTCAATCCGACCGCAGCAACCGTCGATAAGCATTTGCGCATATGTCCACCCTCCTAGATTTTGTGCACGAAACTATCTTTCTTTGTACACAAAACCCGGCGCGCACGAGGCCACTTTGCACAACCCCGCCTCAAACTGCGAATCAAAGTGCGAAACTGCGAATACTTTTCACACTTTCATTCGCACTTTCATCCAAATTGAGAATTCCGCTGGTCTAAGTCCGGCTATACACAGTTGCTTTACGCCCCTGACCACCCAACATGACAACATGGTCTTCAGCGAGGAGAGGCTCAAGCGCATACCGCACTTGTGCTGGCGACAAACCCGTCCTCGACTGCATGTCTTTCAGAGTTACAAACTCGCCTGGGCCAATCGCTGCGTAAACTGCCGGCACATTCTTGCCCAAAGCAACCAAGAAATGCTGGTCCACGCTGGCATGGTCTGGCCGATATGTAATCTCCTTCCGCTCTCCTGGCACTGAGTAGATGCCGTCCTCTAGCTCCACAACACCGCAATCAATGAGTCTGTCAAGGATCCTCTTACACTTCCGCTCCCCCAACGGTGTGTACAACTGCACGATGTGCGACAACGTCGCTCCACCCCCGCTCCGCAGGTTGATCAGTATGTCCTCTTCCGTTGGAGTGAACTGTTGCTTGGCTTCTTGTTTCAGATCTGAAAGCCACTGATTATCTGCCTCGGTGAAGCGTGAGCCACGCGGAAACAACACTTTGAAGCTAACACCGTTATCAATGAACCGAGGCTTCGGCAGACCAGCTTCTCGGGTGGCCGTGAGAATCTCTTGGATTCCGCCACCTTCACCTTCAATCACTCGTTCACCCTCAGCTGTACGCAAGTAACGGGCTATCTCGTACAGCCGCTTGTTCACCGGCGCTTTGGTCAGTTCCGGGCTTTCCAGCTGAGATGCAGACAGACCGCGAAGACCCCCCGGACTGACCACCACGAGCATCTTCTCCGTGATCCGGACCTCAACTTTCTTTCCCACCTCCACGGAAGGCCCCAAGTCGCGATGAACCAGAGCATTAGCAAGAACCTCACGGATTGCCGTCGGTGGGAACTCCGGCTCATCCACCAGGTGACCACTCTCGGTGTACCTACTCACGGTGTCTGAATTCTGGCGGATCCACTCCATGATCTCCACCAACATCACTGGCAGCGGCCCCTCAATTTCTTTGAGGTTCTTATGCCTGCCAACTCCATCCCCGCGAGACAACCTCACTGCAACAGTCGCACCGAGAGCAGGTTCCACTGATTGCGGCAGGTAACCAAGCGCATACAATCCTCCAAGCCGAATGTCACCCTGATTATCAGTGACATTGGTGACTTGGAGCAGCTGTGCATCATCATCGATCTTGGCCACGCGCGAGCGGGACTCCCGCACAGATTTGATGAACCCTTTAAGCACCTGTGGATCAAGCACGCCAGTGTCAGTTCCCGGTACCGATTGAAAGTCGGAGAGTATCTGCTGGCTCTCTGTGAGCGCTGAAAGTTCCAACATCTTGATGTCATTGGAGTTCATTTCATAGTCTCCATCAGCTTGACGGAGAAATGCCTTGTTACGAAAAGTCGCCGGCTTTTCCGACGGCAGCAGCGGCGTCACTTCCACCACCACAATCTTTTTGTCGTCGACGACATGGTGCGAGAACACGAGTTGCGGTGCCGGCGACACGGAAGAACGGTTCACTGACGTGATGGCCTTCTCCATCTCCGCTGGATTCTGCACCCCAGTGATGGCAAAGCCTTGGCGTTCATTGACACCAAGAATGATTACGCCTGCCTGTGGCATATTCGCGAATGCGCACAGTGTCTCCCCGATACCCTCAGGTACTCCTCCTGCGGCGGTTTTGCATTCCACCAGCGTTGTGTCATCCCCGAAAGCGCGGAGTTCCGCGAGCGTTTCCACAACTCGCACATCAGTCCAACTCATGTTTCTGAGTCTATTACATATTTAGCACTTTGTCTACCAGCTCTTTCATACTTTAAAGTCCATACTGCGAATCAAAGTTTGAAAGATGATTAGCGCTTTGACAGTTTCGTTCAGAGTTTCGTTCAGAGTTTCGTTCACAGTTTGGTCTATTGTCAGATGCGGGTTTTTGGTACCGGTGTTCCGGAGACCCGGTACTGCCGTGTTCCGGGTAGTTGGTACCGGGGCC
>NZ_JASPJJ010000026.1:0-11623 GCF_030232825.1 Corynebacterium sp. MSK044 | reverse complement strand
ACATAACCCGCCCAATCGGGTGGACGGCCTATGAATCTTCGGTGCCCTGGGGTGGAACTGCTAACAACGTAATGGGGATCTGTGATTACTCCAGACTCGTGTTATTGCCAGGGAACTGCTAAGATTTAGACAGTTGCCCCCAAGTGCAGCTTACTGGCCCCTGTGATCTTGGAGTTTGTGCCTTCAGCGTTCTGCTGAAGGCCACTCATGCTTCCTTGATGCGTTCATTTCTGCGGGTGGGACCAGTGAAAATCGAACATTTACTCAAAGGAGATGCAATGACAGCATCAAATTCTCTCCCACGTAAGGGCCTTGCGATCATCGCGTCCGGCATGGTGGCCTTTGCTAGCTTCAGCATGGCTCCCGTCGCTTTCGCTGAGGATGGTGACGCCACCACTCAGCAGCCGGGTAACACCGAGGGCACAGGCGCTGAGGTCAACGAGTCGCTGGTGAACCAGCTGAACAAGGGCGACAAGGCCAAGCTGACCATTCACAAGCTCAAGGGTAATTTCTCCGGCACCAACCCGTACGGCGTTGTTCAGGATAACGTCGCTGGTGACCCACTGGATGGCATTACCTTTGACATCTACAAGGTCAAGGGCATCGATCTCTCCACCGTTCAGGGCTGGAAAGAGTACGACAAGCTGGCCGGTTCTGATCCGAACAAGCTGATCACTGACGGTAAGGCCGAGAAGGTTGCTTCCGTGAAGACCGCTAACGGCGGCCTCGCTGAGTTTGAAGGTGAGATCGGCGTGTACGTGGTCAAGGAGAACCTTGGTGCGTCTGATGTGAAGCCGGGTACCTACTCTCCAGCTGCTCCGTTCATCACCGCTCTTCCGTTCACCACTGAGGACGGCAAGGCGTGGAATAAGAATGTTCACGTCTACCCGAAGAACCAGGAGCAGAAGGCAAACAAGGAAGTCAAGGACCAGGGCAAGCACGCCCAGGACACGATCGCCTACACCCTTGACGGCACCGTGCCTCCGATTCCGTCCAACCACAAGGAGGGCGAGAAGTACTTCGACGGCTACTCCCTCGTGGATATCTACGATCCGGAGAAGTGGACCCCGGATACCAAGAGTGTTAAGGCTTCCATCGTCAACGGTTCGGAGACGATTGAGCTCGCAGCTGATGACTTCCAGGTGTCTGAGCCAGTGGATTACGAGAAGGGGGCCGGTAAGAAGGCTTTCTCCATCTCCCTGACCCGCACTGGCCTGGACAAACTTGAGGGTGAGGCCCGCAAGTCTGATTCGGTGAAGGTTGTTGCAACCGTCGAGGGCAAGTTGGCAGCTGGTTTGGCTCCGGGCGATGTGGTGAACAAGGGCTTCCTCATTCCGCCGAATGTGGCTGAACCGAACTGGGACCGTCCGAAGAACCCGGATGACCCGAACACCCCGCCGGAGACCCCGACGCCGGAGACTGAAGTTGTTTCCAAGTACGGCAAGCTTGAAGTCACCAAGGTCAGCTCCCGCGATGCCAACGCCAAGCTGGAAGGCGCAACGTTCGTGCTGCACAAGTGTGAGAACAACAACACCGCTGGTGGCGAAGGCAAGCTGCTCGACAAGAAGGCTGAGCCGCTGACTGTCGACGGTAAGAAGGAGTGGACCACCGACGCTGAGGGCAAGTTCAGCATCACCGGTATCCAGCTCGAGGACTGGTTCGATGGCAAGTCGCAGGACGACCTCTTCGACTACTGCCTCGTTGAGACTAAGGCGCCGGAGGGTTACGAGCTTCTGCCGAAGCCGGTCCTGGTTCCGATCAACCAGAATACCCCGGAGCAGACTCTGGCAAGCACCATTTCGAACGTCCCGTCCACCCCGGGCACGTTCAAGCTGCCGGCTACTGGTGAGTGGGGCCGCTGGTGGCTCATCGCTGGCGGTGCAGCAGCACTGTTGGCAGCACTCGGTGTTGCATACAACGCAACCCGTCGCAACAAGGACGCATAAGAGAACGCATTAGGTAAAGGACAGGATCGCGTGGTTATTGCAACAGCACCGGTTGCTGAGAAGCAGAAGGAGAAGAGCAGATTTGCGTCTGCATCTTCCTCCCTTGCTGTTGCTGCGATCCTGTTCTTTATCGGCGTTGCTGCGGTTGCGTACCCGGTTGTGTCCACGTTGCACAACAACGCAGCCGCCTCTCGGGTGGCCGATGAAATGTCGGCTGAGATCGAGGCGCTCGATGATGACTATAAGGACGACCTCCTCGCGGAGATGCGTGCTTACAACGATTCGCTTCGTTCCAACCCTGTGGTGCCGGGCATCCCAGAGAAACAGGACTTGCAACCCACTGGTGAGTACGAGCGCTACCTCGACGTGGGTAGGCCGCACCTGTTGTCAACAGACACGATGAGCCAAATCATCATCCCCGATATTGGTGTCCGCCTCCCGGTGTACAGGGGTTCCGGACCAATGTCGCTCAACCGCGGAGCGGGCCACTTGTTTGGCACGACGCTTCCCGTCGGTGGACCAGGGACAAACACAGCTATTACCGCGCATACCGGTATGGCTACGGCAACGATGTTTGACAACCTCATCAACTTGAAAAAAGGGCAAGACATCTTCGTTACTACCCTCGGCGAGACGATGCGTTACCGCATGGTGGATGCCGTTGTGGTTCCGCCAGACACGCTTGACGCGATTCCGCCGGTAGGGGCTAGCGATGAAGACAGGTTGTTCCTTATTACCTGTACACCGTATGGACTTAACTTCAACAGGTTGATCGTCGAAGCTCACCGCATTCCACTCGACGCTGAGCCGTATCCGGGTGACATCACTGATGTGACTAACTCGGTGGGGCCGTGGCAGACGTGGATGACAGTGGTCGCCGTCATCTTTGCAGTTTTCATTCTGGCAATGACGTGGGTTCTTGCCTCAGCGGCGCGTCGCCGCAAATCGTCCTCCACCCCAGACTCAACAATTTCCAATAAAGGATAAGACATGAAGATCACAAGCGCTGTGCGTAAAGCAGCGGCGACAGTCGCAGTCGGAGTCGTTGCGGCCACAGGTGTTAACTCACCTGCGTATGCAGTACCGGAAGATAATTCCGGGACCACCACGGGCGTGGTTGAGAGCACGGTGGACGAGTCGGGCCCAACTGACGTCGATAAGCCGGTGGACCCGGACGAAGATGTGGTCCTCCCGGGCGCCATCGACATTGCTGATAGCATGGTTGCCTTCGGTGCGGAGCTGGCAGGTGACCCGTATGACGTTGAGGGCACCGTGTTCAAGGTTGCGCCGGCAGCTACTGGCGGCGTGGTTATCGTTGGCTTAGCGCAGGGTAAGACTGCGACGAATGGTGAGCTTGAGATCCCGAAGAACCTCGACGGCAAGCCAGTCGTCGGTATTGATGACGGCGCGTTCCGCGATAAGGATCTGACCAAGGTCAGCTTCGCGGATGATCTCGAGCTTGAGTCGATCGGCGACGGTGCGTTCCAGGGCAATGACCTTGAAGGTCAGCTCACTGTTCCCGCGAAGGAAGTGGGGGAGAACGCCTTCGCCCAGAACAAGCTCACCAAGGTCACGCTGAAAGGCACGGAGACCGTCAAGAAGGACGCCTTCCGCGATAACCGCTTGACTGGTGTGGACTTCCAGCCGGCAACCGGCACACAGGTTGCTCTGGAAGAGCGGGCGTTTTTGAACAACCGAATTTCAGGTGAGCTGGACCTCACAAAAGTCGGCGCAGTTGGGAATGAGGCTTTCGCGCTTAACGACGTCCGCTCGGCCACCGTGGGCGAACAGACAAACCTCGGCGAGAAGGTCTTTGATAAGAACAAAGGCTGGGTTGAGCTGAAAGCCGAGAACGGTTCAGACGAAACCCGCGGCATTGTCACCAAGGCTTATGACGATGACTCCACCGGTCAAGTGGTCAACCCCGTCAGCGTGATTGTTCGTTACGTAGATGAGGACGGGAAGACCATCTTCCCGGAGGAAACACTGGGCAAAGACTTGAGTGATGGCACCCGTGCTTTTGAGAAGGGTGTTGAAGCCACGCTCACCCCGCGCAAGATTCCTAACCATGAAGCTCTTGAGCCCACGTTGACGTTCACTCCCGACAAGGACGGGTTCGTCGTCGAGGCGAAGTACAAGTATGTTGACAACCGCCCAGTGATTACTTTCCCTGAAGGTGGCATCTCCCTGGAAAACGGTGAGGAAGCAACCAAGGAACGCATGCTGCGTGGTGTCACCGCCAAGGACAAAGACGGCAATGACCTAACCGACAAGATCACCGTCGACGCTTCCGGTGTCAACGTCAACACGCCAGGCGTCTACCAGGCCGTCTACACCGTCCAGGACAAGGATGGCAATGAGCGCGTGGAAACCGTCGACGTTGCCGTCGGCGTGAAATGGGCCGACTGGGAATTCGGCGGTGGCTGGCAGATCAAGGACTTCACCTTCAATTCCTCTGGAGAGCTGACTGGTTTCAGCCAATCGGGTAAGGACAAACTGGCTGCGGGTAAGACTGATCTGTGGTTGCCGCCGGTGGACCTGTCTGGCAAACCCGTGACCAAGATTTACAAAAACGCTTTTTCGGGAACTTCAGCCACTAAGCTTTCGAGCTGGGGAAATATCCAAGAAATTGGTACTTCAGCCTTCGAAAGCAGCAAGCTGACCTCTCTTCCTGAGAAATGGCCCGATGGTTTGTCCAGTATTGGGTCAGCTGCGTTCGCACGCAACCAGATTGGGATTCTTCCGAGCAAGTGGCCGAGTGGCCTGACATCCATAGGCTATGAAGCATTCGAACAAAACAAGCTCACGGCTCTTCCTGAGAAATGGCCCGATGGTTTGTCCAGTATTGGGTCAGGTGCGTTCGCACGCAACCAGATTGGGATTCTCCCGAGCAAGTGGCCGAATTCCTTGAAGGAAATCGAGCGGAACGCATTCGCGTACAACAAGCTCACCTCGATTGAGAGCTGGCCGGATGATCTGAAGACCATAGGCGATGGTGCCTTCCGCGCCAACCAGATCCAGTCGTTGCCTAAGAAATGGCCGGATACGCTGGAAGTTATTAAGGACAATGCCTTCTCCATGAACAAGCTCACGTCACTGCCGGAGGAGTGGCCTGAAGCTCTAAAGCTCATTGGTAAGGCTGCCTTCTATGAGAATCAGCTGACCTCGCTTCCAGGTCGTTGGAATGATCAGCTGACCCGCATCGGGTATCACGCTTTCCAGTTCAACAGACTCACTTCGCTGCCTGAAGAGTGGCCAGTGAATCTTGAAAGAATCGACAGTTATGCATTCCGAGGAAATCAGATCGCGTCACTTCCGGAGAAATGGCCAGCGACCCTAGAGTCCATCGGCGTTGACGCTTTTCGCAGCAATAAAATCACATCATTGCCAGATCACTGGCCTGAGAAGCTGACGACTATTAAGTACGGTCTTTTCGCCGATAATCAACTCACGTCTCTGCCGCAGACCTGGCCTGAGAATCTGTCTGCGATTGAGCCCGAGGCTTTTGAGAACAATAAGCTCACTTCGATTCCAGAAGAATGGCCGCAATCCCTGACGAGTATTGGTAAAAGCGCGTTTACCAAAAACCAGCTATCTTCTCTTCCAGAAAAGTGGCCGGCATCCTTGAAAGTCATTGATAATAATGCGTTCTACTCGAATCAGCTGACTGCTCTTCCTGAGGAATGGCCAGAGTCTTTGGAGACTATTGGGTCTGGTGCATTTCGATTGAACAAGATCGCGAATGTTCCGAATAGGTGGCCGGATGGGTTGAAGAGTATTGGGAGAATTGCGTTTTCTGACAATATTCCACTCCCAAGCGGATTGTCGTTCGATGTGAAACCTGAGCAATTAACCCAAAAGTTTCTCAACGACATCAAGGAATCCGGGCTTAAAATGCCGATCTACCTATTCACCACAGACAACGTGACGCCGCAGGGGCTGAAGGTCCCGGAGGGTGTGATTATTAACCCCGTCAAGGTCACTCTTAATTTTGTGGATGAATCTGGTGCCACGCTTGCTGAGCCAGTCACGGTTATTGGTACACAGAACCAACCCTTCACCTACACCCCGCCGGCTTTCTTCGGTTACGAAACGCCGAAGGTAGACGAAGTGCTCGGTGTTGAGCGCGACCAAACCATCAATGTGGTCTACAAGAAGATTGACACATCTGACTACGAGAAGACCACGCACTTGGCGCTTAACCTCAACAATGGGTCTGCCTATCCGATCGGGGCCGACATGACCGGCAGCGTGCACATCGAATACACAGGGTTCGACTCTCAGGAGCTGAAGAATCCGCGCATTGAACTGAAATTCGATCCGAAGGTATACAACCACGAAGAGTTCGAGGTTGCCGCGAATACGTTCAATATCGACAAGAATTCGATTATTCGGAAACCGGGAGTATTCTCTTTCGTCCTTCCGGAACTGATTCCGGGACAGTCCCTAGACATCCCGTTCAGGGCCAAGTTCAATAAACTGGTTACGCCTTCGAATACGAAGTTTCCAATCACAGCCACGTTGGTGACTGATCCTAAGGACACCAACGGCAATCAGGTTATTGCTAAGTCCAACACGGAATCCTTCCGCGGGATCTACACTCCTCCCCGTCAACAGGTGTCCGTTGAAGGCAATTATGAAGACGGCGTCATTTCGAATTATGACCAGAAACTTGTTCCCTCTGATAATGACAATGAGGAAGGCGACCGTTTCGTCGCAGACGATGAGCCGGGCCGACTGGTCAAGAACACGCTGAAGTACGGCATTTCTGTTGATAAATTGGAACGAAACGTCTCCAAATACGAGATGACCGTCCCCTTGCCGGAGTACAAGGTTCATGAAAAGTCCGAGACGTTCAAGAAGACAGGCCCCACAGGTATTGCAACCTTTGATCCGGAAGCTAACCCGGGTTGGAAGCTGTCGGAGGATGGGCTTTCCGTCACCTACGTTGGTGATAACAACGGCACTGACGGGAGAATTCTCAAGAATTTGGTTTTGGGATTCCCAGGTGCCGTAGAAGGCGAGAGCTTTACGCTGAATCCGACCGTGGTTCTGACACCCACTGACCAGTCTGAGACTGAGCCGGTTATGGTGACGAATAGCGGACGCACGAACCACTTCGCTCGTTATACGCCCCCACCGGGTGATCCCTTCGTGAAGTTCGCTGCAGGAAACCACGGAAATAGTGGTGGAAACTACTTCTATGACAATGCTCATGAGCGCGCAGGTACGTTCCCGTGGGTTGTGTCATACCGTGCAGTGAAGGATTACAACAATGTTTTGATTCGGGACCACGATCTTGATTCACGCATGTTCTATGACTCTGTGACTGTTCCTGTCAACCTTGGTGATGTCACAGTACGAGTGCTTGATTCACGTGGTAATGACCTTCAAACTGTTGAGGTTACGGATGTCAACGAGCGCAAGGTGACCTTTGACAAGGCACAAGTGCTTGATGGTGTGGAACTTCTTATCGAGGTGAAAAACCCGATGAAGGAGGGCACGTACGGCACAATTGACATCACTACGCGTTTGAAGAATCCGGAAGAGCCGCTGTTTGTCAATGGCTCAGTGAAGAACCCCATCTTCCTCAACCATGCTGGTATTGAAATTGATGGTGTTCCTTTGAAGTCTGTGAAAGCACAGAAGTCCGTTCGAGCCATGCAGCAGGAGATTGAAGCGTATAAGTCCTTCAGGTCCTATAACGCGGACGGCAAGAAAGTTGATCAACTGATTACCGGTGACTCCTTGAGCTACACAGTCGGATTCAAGCCGCATGAAGGTTTCGGCGAGACGATCACCAATATTGAAGTTGTGGATCTTCTGCCCGTCGGTGTTGACATCACGAGTGTCTCTATGGGATCCCGTTTCTCACAGCTCCCTGGCGCTCGCTATGAGGTCGTAGAAAATTACCGTAACTCCGGTCAGACGGCCGTGATCTTCACTGCGTCCTCTGCAACTCCGCAGCAGGTGCTTGGAGGTAACTACTTCGCTGTTGGTTTGATCGATGTCGCTACAAACCAAGCAACCAATGGTGAGTACAGGCGCATTGATAATGAGGTGTTTGTTAACGCCACTGGAACCAGGTTGGTTGGGGAACTAACGGACCCACGTTTGGGTGATAAGAAGTGGACCAAGGCCTCGGTTTGGACACGGTATGAGCCGGCGAAGGCCATGGAGCAGCGTAAATTCATCCGTTCGTACAAGGAAGACGGTACGCCTGGCCCGTGGACTTCATCCGAGATTACGGCCCCGGGCGCAAAGCTGGATTATCGTTTGCGTCTGATTAACGGTACGGACCGTCTGCGCTCTGAAATCGTGGCTTATGATGTGTTCCCGCACGTTGGAGACCAAGGTATCCCGAGTCCACGTATGTCGGCTTTTGCCAACACCTTTGACCCGTCACGCCCTGTGCAAGCACCAGAAGGCTTCACGGTGGAGTACTACAACGGCCCAGAATGGCCGGTGTACCCGGGTGAAAGGGAGACCGCACAACCGGCACTGGATGCCCTTGAATGGATGCCAACGCCGACCGTTGATACGAAGGCTATCCGCATCACTCAGAAACAGGGATACACCCTTGATTCTCGTAGCCAGGTCGAGTTCATTGTTCCGATGAACGCCAATGCAGAGAATCTGGACCAGTTTGGTAACCCGCCGAGGGAGATTCTGGGCAAGTTTGCACAGAACACCTTCTTCTACCGGGATAATGAGCAAAGGACCCTGCTCGAAGGCAACCGTGTTCGGAACGAGCTGAAGGCAAAGCCTGTTTCTATCGAGTTTGTGAAGACGGATAATTCTGATGCTCCACTTGAAGGTGCGACGTTCGCTCTCAAGGATGAGCAAGACAGAACGATCTCGACGGCGGTCTCTGGGCCTGATGGGAAGATCAAGTTCGAAAATGTGCTTGTCCAACCAGGCTTCACCGTGGTTGAAACCCGAGCGCCGAAGGGCTTCGTATTGAACCCGAAGGCTCACACCATCGATGAGGCTATGTTGAATGAGGCATACTCCAATACGCCTGCTGTCATTGACTTGGGCAGGGTGAGTAACACTCCAGAACCTCCGGCTCCTGTGTACGGGAAGGTTGAGTTCACCAAGATTGATATCGAGGGCAAGCCCTTGAAGGGAACTCAATTCACCTTGACAGGAATACCGACGGGCACGAAGGAACCCGTGACGTATACAGCGACTGCTGGTGACAACGGCAACGTTGTCTTCGCCGCAGTGCTGCCGGGAGACAATTACACGTTGACTGAAACTCAGCCAATTGGTTCGCTTGAACCGATTGATCCCATCAAGGACATCAAGGTCGAGGGTAAGAAGACCACGAAGCTTGGTGACAAGGTGGGAGACGTTGACCACGCAATTGTGAATAAGACTGCATCTGTTGCATTGGTTAAGCTCGGTGTGCTTGATGACAGGCTTGTTGGTAAGGATGGTCCACGCCCGTTTGGTAGTTTCCAGGCTCTCGACGGCGAGCGACTGAACGGTTCGACGTTCAAGCTTTACGACGAGAACAACGACGTAGTGGCCACGATTTCCCCGAATGCAAACGCTGATGCGCCTACGCGGATCAAGGGTTTGAAGCCTGGTGTTGTATACCGACTTGAGGAAACTCAGGCGCCGCAGAAGTATGAGGCGCTGGCTAACTTCCCCATGGAGTTCTCGGTTGGGCCGCGTGGCGAGTTGCTCTCGGCCGATGGCGAGCCGTTCCCCGTCCAATCTGCTTTGTTCGTCCCGAATAAGCAGAAGGGGCAGGAGTCCAAGGTGACTGTGGAGAAGAAGGACCAGGACGGCAAGGCTCTTGCCGGGGCTGAGTTCCAGTTGCAGCACCTCGACGGTGAAGAGTGGAAGCCATTTGGTGATCCTGTTGTCTCCGATGCAGATGGTGTCGCAGCGTTTACCATCGGTGAATCTGGCCGCTTCCGCGTCGTCGAAACGAAGGCACCTAACGGATACCACGGGAAGTTCATTTCCCGAGAGTTTGTTACGGATCGTTTCGTTGCACGCACGTTCACTTACACTGCGGTGAACAAGCGTATGAGCCCTGTCATTGCCAAGGTCGAGTTCATCGCCCGCGCACTGCCAAGTGAGGCAGCCGCAACGGAGCTTCAGAAGAAGAATCCGGGATCAGTGGTTGAACGCTCTGCTGGCCAGTGGAATGTGGTGAAGTACCTCCCAGGTGCGACTTTCGAGATCCGCGAGGGTAACGCCGAAGGTCCGCTGGTTCAGGAGGTGACTACCGGTGATGACGGTAAGGCCGCAGTCACGGTCGACATCGATCCAACGAAGACGTACGTTGCTGTTGAAACCAAGGTTCCTGAGGGGTATTCAGCTCCTGCTTACCCAGTGACGTTTACCCCGGAAGCGAAGATTGCTGAGCAGGGGTCAGTTGACGGACGTTTCGTCGTGTACGCGCCGAACACTCGCGTCACTGGTCGGATCGTGGTGTCCAAGACCGATGCAGCAACTGGGCAAGCCTTGCTGGATGAGAAGGCTGAATTCACCGCCCAGCGTGTGAAGAAGGTCACCGACGGCAGCGAGGAGGAGAACGACATCGTCGTCGACGGTGTGCGCTACCGCCCGCTGGGTAAGCCGAGGACCGAAAACACGACGAAGTCCGCTGGTGTCGCAGTCTTCGACAAGTTGGACACAGGCACCTACATCGTCCGTGAGACGAAGGCGCCGGATGGCTACATTCTCGATGAGGCGCCGGCTGTGTTTGAGGTGACCAAGGAAGATTCAGCTCACACCTTCGTCTTCGCGAATGAGGCTCCTGAGCCAGAGATTGATCTGACCAAGTACATCAATGACCAGGATGCGAACACTCCGCTCACTGCTCCATGGATTCAGCCGGGAACAGACACGATGGACGTGAAGTTTGTTGTGGAGAACACCGGTAAATCGAAGCTGGAGAAGGTCACTGTCACTGACAAGATCGAGGATGCGGATGACAATCAGCAGTACATCGATGACGCGTTGAAGAACGCCGAGTTCGTGGTGACAGAAGCCGATGGGACCGAGAGCAAGGCTATGAATGGCCAGATTGTTCTGGCCCCGGGTGCTAAGGCAACGGTGACCTTGACTGTCAAGGCACCCGAGACCAACACCATGCACCGCGATGACGCGACTGCGGTTGGTTACTACCGTGACATTGAGGTCAAGGATGAGGACCCGGCGCATGCCTACCGCCTACCGATTCCGCTGCCACTGCCAATGTCGGGTGACAAGCCGTGGCTGATCGGCACGCTGCTCCTCGGCGGTCTCGCACTCGCGCTGTCCCTGGCAGCCGCGAAGAGGGGAACCCGTAGGAACCAGTAACCCCTGATGGGTAAGGGTCTGACTCCGACAGTGCGTCGGAATCAGGCCCTTAAACCTTTTGTGGGGTGGTGCCTAGAAGGAGTGCTCCTCCGCGGGGAATGCTCCTTCCTGCACAGCGCGCTTGTAGCCGCTGGCTGCCTGGCCCAGAGCCTCGCCCACGGCACCGAACTTGCGCACAAAGCGGGCACGGTGATCACCGGCGGGGAAGTCCGCCAGATCGTGCCAGACCAGCACCTGTGCGTCGGTGTCTGGACCGGCGCCGATCCCGATGGTGGGTGTTGCGACCGGCTATTTGGTAGCAGTGTCGTGACTATCCGGTAGCGCTTCAGTGAGTTTCTGGTAGCAGCTCAGGG
>NZ_JASPJJ010000025.1:0-11694 GCF_030232825.1 Corynebacterium sp. MSK044 | reverse complement strand
CTCAATCGGCATCCAAAAAGGCCAAATCTAACCCCACGACACGCCGGGGCCAGACACACTTTTTGACCCTTAACCCCCGCATGCCGCCAACCGCGGCACAATGAAAGGGACCGCCACTACCCAGAATGTGGCGGTCCCCTCACGTTTTCTCGGAGCTGGAGGAATCCGGGAAAGCGTAACCTGATTTTCGCAACGAGATTCGGTTCACCCGATCTCGATAGACAGTATAGGTAAGGCTGCCCTAATTAAACAAGACCTATTTGGAAATATTTTTGCGAGGTGTCCATGCGAGAGGGGATCCGGAAAGGTACCCCGGAGTACCATCGCGCATCAGTAGCCCTGCTTTTCGCAGGTCTAGCTATATTTAATGCTCTCTACGCGCCCCAGGCTCTGCTGCCAGTGTTGACGTCAGAACTCGGCATGACGGAGGGGGAAGCCGCGTGGACGATCTCCGCCACAACGGGGGGATTGGCGCTGTGCGTGGTGCCCGCGTCGATTCTGTCGGAGCGGTTTGGACGCGGACGCGTCCTTGTTATCTCCGCTCTCCTGGCCACCACGCTGGGTTTGGCGCTGCCCCTGGCGCAAACGGGCCATCAGCTCATTGCCATGCGCTTCATCCAGGGCTGCCTCATCGCCGGAACTCCAGCGGTGGCCATGACGTGGATTGCAGAGGAGATTGATTCCCGCGATGCCGCCCGCGCCATGGGCCTGTACGTGGCCGGCAATTCCATCGGCGGTCTTCTGGGCCGCCTCATCCCCGCCTTCGCCCTCGAGGTAACCACCTGGCGCTGGGCCATGTTCGCCGGCGCTGCAACAGCGCTGACCTTTAGTCTGATCATGTGGGCCCTGCTCCCAGCGCAGAAGCGGTTCAACCCGAAGGCGATCAACCCGCGCAACGAGGTCTCCGCCATGTTGCGCCACCTCACCGACTGGCGCCTGGCCTGCTTGTACGGCACTGCGTTCTTGGGCATGGGCATGTTCGTGTCCGTGTACAACATGTTCGGTTTCCGCGCGGTGGAGCACTTTGGCTTGCCGCCGGCTCTCGCCGGCTTGGCGTATCTGATGTACCTGTCCGGCACGTGGTCCTCTGCGCGCGCCGGCAACTATGTTCAGCGCGCTGGCCGCGGCCGCGTGCTCGTCCTCGCCGCAGCCCTCATGTTCCTCGGCGCCACCACGCTGCTCAGCGGCAACTTGTGGGTCACGCTCACCGGCCTGTTGCTATTCACCGCAAGCTTCTTTGCCATGCACTCGGTGGCCTCCGGCTGGGTGGGGCAACTAGCCACGCGGGATCGGGCCGAGGCATCAAGCGCATACGTGTTCTTCTACTACGTCGGATCCTCCGCACTGGGAGCCCTGACCGCTCTGTTGTTCCAGCACACCGGCTGGGCTGGGTTCGTCGCAGCGATTTCGGGGCTATCGGTGGCGCTGGTGGCCATCGCAGTGTGGCTGGCACTGACGGTGAAGCGCTCAGCCCAGTGAATTCAGCCCAGTGAATTCAGCCGCGGAATCCCCGGCGCGCCCGCGCTGAGAAAGTGGCGTACGGCGGCGGTGCCGCGGCAGTCATCCTCGTTGTAGCGCAGGAGCGTTTCTCGGGCGTGGGTGCTACCGAAGCGGGCTTCACGGCGAAGAGCAACAGAGCGCTCCCCATCCATATCCGCATCCTCCCATTCAAAGCCGGCCACGGGTGCCACGACTTTCAGCCCTAAGCCCTCCGTGCCCACGAGGTGACGGCGAACGGAGGCGAAGACATCAACCCATTCGTCGGAAGCAATGAAGGCGCGAACCTCGGCCTCGTCGATAGAAGCGAAACGACGTGCGGACGCCATGAGCCAGTGGTTTTCCCCACCCGCGGCGTAGCAGTAGGCGCGGAAGGTTTTGCCCTCTACGTGGGCGGCGACGCGGGTGGCTTGGAGCCAGGACCAGAAGGCATAGAAGTTGGCTTCTTCGGCAGCGCTGTCAGCCCCGACATCCTCCCACGTGGCAAAAGCGCGGTAGGTGCTGCCATCAAAAGCACCCCACAGGTAGGCACCTTGGTCCAGGTAGGCCTCCACGTCCACGTCGATTTCCACGTCCGCGCGCAACTCCGCCGGCGGAGTGAAATCAGTGCGCGCCAACACCGGGATCCCCTCACCCCAGGCGCGCGCAATCTGGCTAGTCTCACCCAGTCCAGCGTCGATTGCCTTTTCGACGGTCCCAATCCCCTCCTCCCGCAACACCTCCGCCTTCTGCCCCGGGAAGACCAAGGAAATGTCATCCATCGCTTTCAGCTCCGGTTCACACAGTTCCCAGTAGCGGCAGCTCGCACACTGCTTCAGGCGTGACGGCTGCGTCGGGGTTGGCTGCGCCAGCGCAGCGCGCAGTGGTTCCACGTAGTTCGCTGGATCAACCAGGTAGGCGCGTTCACGGTCTTGGCCGATGGCGGCGGCGGTGCCGGCAGAGTGAACGCTAAGAAGCATATGCGCGAGCGCCACGCGGTAACCGTCGACTGTGTGGTGGCGTAATTTCGCGTGGGTCTCGACGGGCACACCCAGGCCGAGGCGACGCGTGGACACGAAACGCACCGTATGCGTCGGGGCGGGGCGCGCGACGCGATGATTCGACACAACCACCGGCATATACGTGCCGTCGTCCTGCCGCACGAGGATATCCACCTCTGCGAGCACCGGAACCCCATCAATCGTGCCGGTGAGGGCCCCATCAACGATCAACGTCGTGCGATTTTGGATGGCGGTGCGCGTGGCGGCCTCGCGTTCGCCAATAGGCAAGGCAGGGTCGAGATGCACCGCTGAGAACGCTTTCCTGCGCCCATCCCCGACCGCCCGGCGTTTTGGCAACAACCCGAACACGGCCGCACGCCCCGCATCAACCTGGGGCTGGCGCTCCAATGCTTCCGGTGGTGGCGGGATTGCGGGATGGTTCAAACGCTGGCGCAGACGGTACCTACAGCCCACGAGGTCGCTCGCCCGCACAAGCGTTGTCTCATCACGATCTATTCTTTCCACCGCCACCAAGCCTAACGGCACAACATGGGTAAAGTTGAACCGAAGAATCAAAAGCAAAGATATCTGGAGCAGGAGACACACCCATGGGACTGTTTGAATCCATCCGCAAAGCCCGCGCGAAAACCAAGGCGGAGATCAAAGCGGCTGAAGCAAAAGCCCGCCAACTAGCCAAGGAAGAGGCCAAGGCCGATAAGCAGACCGCCAAGCTGCTGGATCGTGCAGAAAAGCGCCTGATTAAGGAAGAAAAGAAGGGCCTGAAGCGAAAGCAGAAGCACGAAGCACAGCTGGCCAAAACTGAGCTGAAGAAGATCGAGGAATCCGGCCTGACTAAGAAGAAAGCCAACCAGCTCGTGGGCGCCTCCCGCATCCTCATCCCCGTGCTGGTCCCGCTGGTGTATCGCGGTCTGACCGCATGGCAGGAAAACCAGGCCAACCAGCGTTCCCGCGCAGCAGGTCTGCCCACGATGCCCTCGGGAAACTTCTCCAACCAGGGCACTGAGCTCAAGGGCCGCGTTCAGGCCATCCGCCAGAAGGTGCGCAACGAAAGTGAGCTGGGCGATAAGTTCCGTGCCGATGTCATGGCACGCCTCGATGAGTTGATGGCCGCCGTGCAGAACTCTGAGCGCATGAATGACCCGCAGCGTCGCGTCGCCCAGGACACCATTGACCGGGATATCAACAAACTGACGGCAGAGATCCAGGCAAAGATCGCCGGCAAATAGGGTTTACAGGAGCCTTCAGGGCCCGCCGGGAACGCACCGAGAAGGCTTAGAGCACGCCCTGTTCGCGCGCCGACGCTACGGCGGAGGTGCGGGAACGCACTCCCAACTTGTCGTAGATGTGCACGAGGTGAGACTTCACCGTTGCTTCAGAGAGCATGAGCTGCTGCCCGATCTCACGGTTGGAGGATCCATCGGCGACGAGCTGGAGCACCTCTAGTTCGCGCGGGGTCAGGGAGGAACGCGGGGTGCGGTCGCGGGTTTGCAGGCGGTCGCGAACCATCGGGGACATCGCCTGGTCACCCTTGGCGGTGGAACGGACCGCGGCGAGCAGCTCCTCCGGAGGCGCATCCTTGAGCAGGTAGCCCACGGCACCGGCTTCGATGGCGCCGAGGATGTCCACGTCGGTGTCGTAGTTGGTCACCATGAGCACCTTGGGCGGGTTGTCCATGGTGGCGCGGATTTCGCGGGTGGCGTCCGCACCCGTCGTCAAGCGGGCACCTTGGGCGCCAGGGCCGAAGCGGAGGTCCATCAAGATCACGTCGATGCCACCAGCTTGGGCGGTGGCAATAGCTCCTTCGGCTGTGGCAACTTCGCCGACAACGATGATGTCATCGGCTTCTTCCAACACGGCGCGAAGGCCTAGGCGGACAATTTCGTGGTCATCCGCAAGCAAGACGCGAATCATGAATCCTCCTCAATCTTTCGGTTGATGGTACCACTATCCGGGATTGCAACTGACACTGCGGTCGGCCCACCGGGTTCGGATTCCACTACAAGCTCCCCGCCGAGTTCGGCTGCGCGGGTACGCATGGCATCAATACCAATATGCCCAAGGCCACTTGGACGCTGGGGAGCTGCACCGACATCAAAACCACGCCCATTATCCACCACGTCCAGACGGATCTCATCCGGGGCAAACGTGAGTGTTACCCGGGATTTCGTGGCGCCAGCATGTTTGACCACGTTGCTCATGGCGCCTTGCGCGATGCGAAGCAAACCTGCTTCAAGACGCATGGGCAACTGACGGGGTTGGCCATCCGTGGTGATTTCAAATTCCACGTCGCCGGCATAGCCAAAGGAAGCAGCAATGCGGTCGAGTGCCTCCGGAAGGGAGGTCTCTGACAGCGGGGCAGGCGTCAGCGCCGCGATCATCGCGCGAGTTTCTGCCAGGTTGTCGGAGGCAGACCGGCGCGCGACTTCGATGCGGCGCAGTGGGGCGGCCAATTCAGCGTCGGTAAGCGATGTCTTTTCCAAGTCGCGCTCAGCCGCATGCAGAAGCATCTGGATCGAAGACATGGATTGCGCCACCGTGTCGTGGATTTCGTGTGCGAGGCGCTGACGTTCCTGCACAACACCCGCTTCACGTTCCTTGAGCGCGAGAGCTTTCTGCGTGGTCACCAGCTCCTCAATGAGTTCCTCGCGTTCCGCACTCACGCGCGCAATCACGTTGAACGCGTACGTGATCAGCACCACCACCAGCGCGGACACTGCCGGGCCCATCACGCCGCCGAACGTGAGGCCGCGCGGCACCTGGAAGAGGATCGAAATGGCCAGCATGACCACCACGCCGATCACACCCACCCAGTTGCTAAACGCCCTCATATACAGGAAGAACAGGGTAAACACCCAGTACACAGCGATAGGCGTAAACATCATCGCAACAACCCACACGCCGCTCAAGCCCGCCAGCCAGAGGAAGCGGCCAGTGGGGTTGAGCTCCCGCATGTTCATCGCACCGAAGAAGTACATGAAGCTAAACACCGCGATGAGCAGCACGAGCACCGCGCCCTGCTCCAAGTTCATCTGCACAATCCCACCGAGAGAGACGAGCAAGATAGCCACCGTCAGCGCCGCAATGCCCGTATCAAGGGCGCGGTTGACCGGTGGTGGAGCAGACTCATTCAGGGCAGTTACCATAGACGGCATGTCGAGGAGCCTACCCGCCGTATTACTGTTCGCCGCCGTCGCCTTAGCAGGGTGCACGCAAGAAAGCACTGAGCTTATCGACGTTCCCACGTCCACCCCCATCTCCCTTCCCCCCGAAGAACCCCTGAACACCACCCCGGGCCCCTGCCCGTATTTGGAGGTGGAGTTTGTAGAGCACACCAATGGGCAGCGTGTGACCGGGACTGGTACAGATGACCGCTTTGATCCCCCTGCGTGCGTGTTTTTGACCTACGGCGAGGAACCTCAGCTGGAAGTCACGGTCCACCACACTGGCTCGGTTGAAGAGGCCCGTGCCGTTGTTGACCGCGCCGCCCCAGTTGATTCCACCGACCTAGCGGATAGCCCCGCTGGCTGGTCCGGAGGCCGCTCTGGTGGCGAAGATGGCGCCCTCTACGCCGTATCCAAAGACACCGTCGCCGTGGTGGTGCGCAGCAACCAGGCTGAGTCGGTGAAGGCCCAGGCGGTGGCGGAGGAAGTGATTACCAACCTTAGCCTGTAGTGACGTCGTTGTACGGCATCATGGTGGCCACCCACGGGAACACCACTTCCATGAGCAGGAAGAACAATGCGGTGAGCACCACGAGGGTGATCAAGAGTTTCAGTGGGAATGGCCCAGGAAGGGCGTTCCACATTAAGCGGTACATGGGGGTTACCTCTTCGGGGTGATGTCGGTTTGGACGGCGTGGATAATCATGCGTTCTGCGTTGGAGAACTGCGGGTGGCACGTGGTCAGGGTGAGCACGGGCAGCAGGTCTGGTGAACCCGCCGGATCATCACGGCCCGGATGCGGCGCCACCACTCCGATGTCGGAGGGGAGGGTGATGTGCCGACCTTGAACGTCTGCGTAGTCACCATCGGCAACGCGATCAAGCACCGGACTAGACAGGCAGCCGGCTACTTCGGCGCGGCGACCAGCCCCAGCTTCCATCGGCAAGACCCGGTACGTAACCGTGCTGTCACGCGTTTCCACCACGATCTCATCGCACGCTTTTAACCGGCCCAGGTCGTTGAAGGGCGCACCTTTACCCACGCGGTGCCCAGCCAAAGCGAAATTGCCTGGCACGCCCGGCATCTGGCTGTCGGAGTAACGGCCCGGCCCCGTCAACAACGACGCATCATCAGTGCCTTCCACCACCGCGTACTGGTAATCCGCACCGAAGGTGGGGATGCGCAGCACGGCAAAGGCATCGCCTAAGGCGGGGGTGTGGTTGGTGCGGGGGTTATGCCAATCGTCGATAAGCTGCTCTTGCGCATGGGCTTGCTTGCGGCCCGCGTCGAGGTTGGTCCAGTACGCCTCATAGAACGCGAACAGCAACAACAGAACACCGAAGGTGAGCAGCACCTCGCCGATCACCTCGCGCGCGCTGACTCGGCGCGTATTCCCCGTCATAGAAGACATGACCTAACATTAACGCAGCACTGGCCACAACCAACCGAGGAGAGACGAACGCCCCATGATCGAAGCATTCGTCTACCCCGTGTCCGCGGTGATGAAGTTCTGGCACTGGCTGCTCGCCGACGTGTTCACCGTCTCCCCGGACACCGCTTGGGTGCTGTCAATCGTGCTCCTCGTGGTCACGGTGCGCGGATTTTTGGTCCCCTTCAACTGGTCCATCTTCAAATCCACGCGCGTCATGCTCATGATGCGGCCCGAACAAGCCCAGCTAGAGAAACAGTACGGCGAATCCCTCGACGCGGATGACATTGAGGCGCATGAAAAAGCCCTGAAGAAACTGAACAAGGACTACGGCTACAACCCCATGACGGGCTGTATCCCGCCACTCATTCAGATCCCCTTCATCCTGGGCCTCTACCGCCTGCTGCTGTGGATGTCCGTGCCCGAAAACGGCCGTACCGGCACCAACATTGGCCTACTCACCCCCGATGACATCGCTGGTTTCCTCCAAGCTTCCTTCCTTGGAGTCCCTCTGCCCGCCTACGTGAGCATGAGCCCCGAACAATTCGCGGCACTGGGCACCACCAGCCCCGAAGTGCGCGCGGTGGCAATGCCGATGCTCATCAGCGCCATCATCTTCACCACATTCAACACCTTCGTCTCCCAGCTACGCTCCCGCGTCCACCTGGATTGGGACGCCCACATGTCCGTCAAGGTGTACAACCTCATGTGGTGGATGCTGTTTGTCATCCCCGTCATCCTCGGCGTCGCCGGAACCACCGGCCTCATCCCGATCGCCCTGCTCATGTACTGGTTCCTGGGCAATCTGTGGACACTCATCCAAACCATCATCTTGTGGTGGGCCCTGTCTGTCCGTTTCCCTCTTGAGGAGCACCACCTCGAGCACATCCGCACCACCCGCGGAGCCATCACGGATCCGCGTGCTTCACGACGCCGCCGGCTCCTCGCCGCACTCCCCCGCCCGTGGACCATCTTCGGTGTCCACCGCGACATTAAACAGGAAAAGAAATCCGAGAAACTCGCGCGCAAGGAAGAGAAAACGCACAAGAAGTCTTTGGCGAAGCAAAAGCGCAAGGTGCAATCCGAAAAGCGCCGGGCGCAACGCCAAAAAAGACGGGAAGAAGCAAAGGAAGACGCGGAGTCTAAATCGAATAATCCGGCGGCGGAACCGACAACTTCTGACGAGCCAGATCCTTCGCCGTAATCAACGGCCCCTGGTCCCGGCTGATTCGTGCACCCGTCATCCCACCATCAAGGAAGATAAGAAGTTCACTCGCCTGATCAGCAGAGGGATAGCCGTTCTTCTTATTCAGCAGCTCTGTCATCGTGCTGTGCATCCACTCGCGGTGCGCCACACACGTGGCCACGATCTCCCGCTCCGAATCTGTCTCCGGTCGGGGATACTCCGCAGCAGCGTTAATGAAAGGGGACCCGCGGAAATCCTTTTCCGGTTCCTCCTCAATAGCCATGTCAAAAAATGCCAGGATTTTTGAATCCGCATCAATCATCGTGGCGGTTTTCTCCCGCCAGCGGGCCCGATACTGCTCATCCAGTTGCTCCAGATAAGCAATAACCAAGTTGTCCTTCGAGCCCAGCAGGGAGTAAAGCGAAGCTTTGGCTACATCAGCTTCGCGCAAAATCCGGTCAATACCAATGACACGGATGCCTTCCTCCGTGAACAGTTTCGTCGCCGCATCCAAAAGCCGTTGCCGTGGGCTCGGCCTGTTGCGGCGACGCGTGGTTGTCTTCTTCTTCGAAGTGGGGGCACTGTCCTGGGTCACGCCCCTCAATATAGACAAACCGGTACGTTCATTCAACGGGGAGGCGAAAAATGCCGGACTTTAGTTACGTTTGCCCGAAACTTTGTTCAGAATCCACAGCACAATAACTGCACCGAAGATACAGGTCAGGAAACTGAAGAACCAGCCCTTGCTCTGAATATCAACGAAGGCGGAAAGAATCCAACCGCCCAATAGACCACCAACAACACCAGCAGCAATATTGGCGATGATGCCCATCGACTCATCCCGGTTCATAATCATCGAAGCAATCCAGCCAGCGATGCCACCGAGAACAATCCAACCAATGAAACCCATAGAAATAGTCATTATTAGTACTCCTTAAATACCCAATACTATTTTTGCTCCGTTGTGAAACGACTTTGGAATAAATGTTCCAAAACTAAATGTTCCAAAACGGACTGACTACCCCAGTGTCCCACAAATAAGCAACCGTGGGCAACGGATTGCCCACGGTTGTATAACGTTTCGGCTTTTTCAGCCAGTTAAGCGCTTATTCGCTCGCCCTTACTGCGGCAGGATCTCCGGGCGGACCACCATCATCGGACACGGTGCTGCCTGCAGCAACGCGCGAGACGTGGAGCCAAGCAACATACCCTTGAAGCCGCCACGACCGTGAGAACCAGTGATCAGCAGCTGAGCCTTCTCCGCCTGGTCCACCAGGGCACGAACCGGACGATCACGCGTGATCACCTTGGTCACCTTCACATCGGGGTACTTCTCCAGCAGGGGCGCAAGAGCAGCATCGAGCTTCTGCTCACGCTCCTCCTCGAAGCGCTTCCACTGATTGTCCCCCAGGATGGCTCCGGAGACAGAATCATGCATCTGGTTCTCCAGGTAGGTGTGCACAGCCACGAGCTCTGCGCCACGTGCCTGTGCCTCCTCGAAAGCGACCTCCGTTGCCTTGGCAGAAACCTCAGAACCATCAACACCAACAACAACGGGGCCGTACTTAGTCTCATCGGTCACCGCATTGTCCTCACGCACCACCACAACCGGGCAAGACGCGTGAGACACCACCGCAGCAGACACAGAGCCCAGAACCATGCCGGACAAGCCACCAAGGCCACGGGAACCCATAACAATCATGATGGACTGCTTCGACATATCCAGCAGCATGTCAATCGGGGAACCCTCAACCACGGTGTGGCCGATCTCCACATCAGGAGCAACCTCGAGCGCTAGCTTCTTAGCTTCCTCGATTTTGTGGAGGCACTCCCTCTGCAAATCATCAAAAAGCTCCTGCGGCGGCACCATGCCTTCCGCATACAGGAACTGCGGCATGGTGTAGGACGACGCCAAACGCAGCGGCACCCCACGCTTATTCGCAGTGTTGGCCGCCCAACGGACGGCGTTATTCGACGGATCCCCGCCATCAACAGCGACGACGACGGCTTTTTGCTGGGTCATGAGCGTGCCTTTCCGCTACAGCTTGATGTGCTTAAGCACCGGACACCACCCATTGTAGCGCCGGCTACGACATCCGTTTTCTCGCTAGTTAGGAATCTCCACTGGATGCGCCCCTGGCGCATTAGCCGGGAACAAAATGGTGTACAGATTCCACAAGAAATCCGCAATAATCTTGCCAATACCGTCACTGAAGAACTGGGAAAGCTGGGCAACAATCGCATCAAGGTTCATGTGGAATAAATTAGTACATGTGAAGGACATACGGAAGCAGAACAAGTACCCACCTTTGCCGCCCCGCCATGGCCTCGGCGCAACACGCGCCCGCGTTCCGGACGGTGACCCCATCAATGCCCGGGATTTCATCTGGCACCTCGTGTCCACCCAACGGCACCGCCACCCCGATGACAACGAGAATGCCGTCAGCGAACGCTTCACGTCCGGCGAAGTAGTTGACGCGGATGGCACCCCCATTGATCCCTCCGAGGAACTACAACCTGGCATCGACGTCTTCTTCTACCGGCGCCCCGCGCCAGAGACCCGCGTGCCATATTCCATCCGCACGGTCTATGAGGACAGTGGCATCCTCGTCGTTCACAAGCCACCATTTTTAGCGACGATGCCCCGCGCCTCCCACATCACCGAAAACGTCACCGTTCGCCTCCGGCGCGCGACCGGCAACGAAGAGCTGACACCGGCGCACCGCTTGGACCGCATGACCTCTGGTCTTCTACTCCTGACAAAACGCGCTTCCCTCCGTGGCGCCTACCAGGAACTCTTCGCACGCCGCGAAGTGAACAAACTCTATGAGGCAATTGCCGACGACAAGGGCCTCACCCCCACTACCTGGGAACACCACATTGAAAAAAACGAAGGTGAGCTCGCTTCTCGCATCATCCCCGATGCCGAGCCCAACGCGTTGACCTACCTCAACTCAGTCGAACCCATCCCGGGGCACCCCGGCTCCGCACGATACCTACTTCAACCGGTAACCGGTCGCACACACCAACTCCGGGTACAGATGAACGCCGCCGGTGTTCCCATCCACGGTGACGGCGTATACCCCGAACTTTTACCTGCCGCCGGCGAGGACTTCGGCAAACCCATGATGCTCACCGCTGTCGCACTCGCCTTCCGCGACCCAGTGACCAAGCTCCCCCGCTGCTTCACGACGAATGGCTACTCCCACCTCCCCCTCCCCGAACCCCTGTTCCGTTAAACACGTCGCTTCCCCACCCCGGCGTGCGAGTTGGTTTGACGATCGTGTTTTCTCCGCACTGTTTCCCCAGGACAACACGGCGCCGTAGATGCGATAGTCAAACTGGGTATGCAAAAGTAACGCGGCACCCGTCACTGTGGTGTGGGGGTGCCGCGTTGGGTTATGTAGTTGTTTATTTGTG
>NZ_JASPJJ010000024.1:0-15761 GCF_030232825.1 Corynebacterium sp. MSK044 | reverse complement strand
GCCGGACGCCCCTAAATCCACACGAAATGTCCCTTAGTGCGACACGCCGCAAATCCACACGAAATGTCCCTTAAGCCCTCAAGTGGACATTCAACTGAACGCCAGGCAGCAAGCCGAACACACTGCACAGTGCCCCACCGCACAAGCAGCTATCCAGAAAATAGGGGACGGCCCGCGCTATCGGGGGGGTGCGCGGGCCGTCGGGTAACCCGGTCACGGGGGGGGTTGGACCGGGGCCGGCCACACAGTATATCGGGGCCGTGCGAGCACCATTGTTGCACATAGGCATAAAGAAATTCAAGACTTTGCAATACAATCTTCGAAATTTTTTTCGAAGACCAGCTAAATCCCCACGTAAACCCGCTATGAGCACGAAAAATGTTGCCCGTGCCAGAGCGCGCTAAACTATCAACATGTCGCCCACGACCACGGCTGCGTTCTTCGATTTGGACAAGACCATCATCGCCACGTCTTCTGCCTTCGCGTTCGGCCGTGGCTTCCTCGAGAACGGTTTGATCACCCGGCAAGAAGCGCTGGAGTTATACCTCAGCAAAGCTTCGTACATGTTTGTGGGCCAGTCCAGCAACAAGATGGATGCCACACGAGACCGCCTCGCGGAGATGGTGTCAGGCTGGGACATTGAGGAAATTTCCCAGATTGTCACGGACACGATGGGCTCCGTGGTCACCCCCGCCATTTATTCGGAGGCACGAGAACTCATTGAATACCACCGCGAAAAGGGGCATGACTTAGTCATCGTTTCAGCTTCAGCCCGCATCCTGGTGGAGCCCATTGCGAAAGAACTGGGCATTGACACCATCGTTGCCACCGAGGCTGAGGTAGTGGATGGCAAGCTCACTGGCACCATCACGCGCTACCTCAAAGGCGCAGCGAAAGCCGAGGCGATGCGTGAGCTAGCCGAGGAGCGCGGTTACAACTTGCCGGAGTGTTACGCCTACTCGGATTCCACAACGGACATCCCGATGTTGGACGTTGTTGGTCACCCTGTTGCCGTGAACCCGGAGCGTGGTCTGCGCAAGCATGCCGCGGAACACGGCTGGGAGATCCTCACGTTCAAGCACCCAGAACCGCTCATCCCCTCCCCTGGCGCCCGTGAGATCGGCATCGGTGCGAGCATTGCCGCCGGTGTCACCGCGCTCGCCGCGGTGGGCGTATGGCTGGCCCAACGCGGACGTGACGCTTCCTAGCCCACCTGCCTCCACCTGCACCTACCTGCTTCGTGGCTGCTAGGATGAGGGATCTGTGCTTATTTCAAGCATCTTTCAGGCAATGTCACGGTACTTTCGGTACTTTGAAAGGTGCGTTCAACGCGAATTCGTATGAGTTCGTGCCACCGCCGCGGCCCACCGAAGGAAGGTTTTTTACAACGTGAGCAACAAAGGCATGTACACCAGTGGCTCGACCAGCTTTAACGCAAAGGTCGACTCGATTCCCCTGCGCGATACAGACGTGACCCAGCCGGGCGCGGACTCGCTGGGCACGTTGGTGTCCAACGCCACTGAGCAGGTGTCCAGCCTGGTGCGCAGCGAGATTGAGCTGGCTAAGACTGAGGTTGTGGGTGAGGCTAAGAAGGCTGCTATTGGCAGTGGCCTGCTCATCGCAGCCGGTGTGATCTCACTGTTTTCTTCCTTCTTCTTTTTCTTCTTCCTGGCCAAGTTGATTGCTATTTGGACCAATGAGGCATGGGGCTTCGGTCTGGTCTTCTTGCTCATGCTCATTACCGCTGGCCTGTTGGCGCTGGTGGGTGTGAAGCGTTTCAAGGGCATGAAGAAGCCGGAGAAAACCATTGAGTCTGTTGGGGAGCTGAAGAATTTGGTTCCGGGTAAGGCTCAGAAGAACCTGTCCAAGGACACCTCGGAGCTTTTCACCTCCCGCAACACGGGTGAGTTTGCTTCCGGTTCTAAGTAGTCCTCGGTGAACTAGACGCATTCACCGCACGCGCTCGTGAGATAATCACGGGCGCGTTTGTGTTAGGTAAAGGGGGTGCACTGCCGTATGAAGGTCAGCCGTTTGCTGCCTCGGCTGAGGTCGCGTGTGCCGCGGCAGCCGATATCGCCGAACACGATTGCCGTGGATGGCCCTTTTGGGCATACGATGCTGCATACCCGCGGGATTCGCCTGCATGCTGCTGTGGCGGGTAACCCCCAGGACCCGCTGGTGTTGCTCATTCATGGCACCTTCGGCGCGTGGATTGATTTCCAGCATGTCATTGCACCGTTGGCCGAGGCGGGATTCCATGTTGCGGCGGTGGATATGCGTGGTTATGGCATGTCGGATAAGCCACCGAGGCAAGCGGGCAGCGATGTGTTGTTGGCTTTGGGTGATATTGATGGGGTGATCACGGCGCTTGGCCATGACACGGCTCATCTCGTTGGCCATGACACGGGTGGGGCGATGGCGTGGGTTTATGCGGCCGCCTATCCGCATCGAGTAATCTCGTTGACCTCGGTGTCCGCCGCGCATCCGCATGATCTGCGCGCACACATGGTCCGTCGGCCGTGGGAGCTCGCATACATGACGGTGCGCGTGCTCGTCGGATTGTTGCCACGCGGTGTCATTCGCGCTTGTCAGCGTTTTACGCCCACCATCTGGCGCCACGAACTCACTATTAACACCGCACCATCCTTCACTGGTACGCCTGAATTTGAGGAGGCCTTGGCGCTACGTATCCGTGCCGCCAGCATCGGTAATGCACTGCGCGGGATCGTGCGTAATTCGCGTCTGCTCACCCCGAAGCTCATCGAGTTGCCGTCCCCGCACCCGAAGTACACGTTGGACGGCCCGGTGCAGGCTCCTGTGTTGTTGCTTCACCCGCGCCAAAAAGTCTGGGACCGGATCATCGCCTACTCACTCCGCCGCGCGCCACAGGCACAGCAGTACAGCATTAAAGGGGCGAAGAATGTGCCCCACATTGAAAAGCCCGGCGCGTTCGTGGCAGCGCTCAATTCATTCCTCGCGCGCCTTTAGCCCACGCAGTTTTGCGTATCGACGCTCTCCGTCAGCCTTCCAATCTCCCCCACCACCGCATTGACCTGCTCAAGCGTGAGCGCATAGCCGGTGTTGCTGCCATCCACAGCGGTACCAAAAATCACGCCAACAACGTTGCCGTCTGGCGTGACCATCGGCCCACCGGAATTGCCCTGACGCACCTGTCCGCGCAACGTGTAGGCCTCCCTTTCGGTGCGGCCGTTGGCGTAGATATTTGGCCCAGAGATGGTCACCCTGTCGCGCACCCGCGCCGGTGTGGCCGTAAACGGCCCCGAGGCTGGGAAACCCAACACAACAGCACCATCACCGCTGCGTGCTGGGTGCTTCGCTGGAGTCAAAGGTTCGATACCGAGTGAAGGAACATGCAACACTGCGAGGTCCACCTCGGGGTTATACAGAACAACGTCTGCATCCTTCACTCCGAGCACGGTATCCACCTCAACGGCGTTGGTGCCGGCCACCACGTGCGCGTTCGTAATCACGTAATCCTGGGCCGCAACATAACCAGAGCCAGACAAGCGACGGCGACAGGTCTCTGCATCCCCTAGTACGTGCACCACGCTGGGGCGCAGAGCTTCAATCACAGCCGGATCAACATCCGCGGGATCAGGGTCCGCGACTTCTACCCCCTTGGTTTCGAAGGGGGAGACCATGGGTGGGAGCCCGGTGACGTCGATAAGCGCTGCAATCTGCTCTGGCACCTGCTTGCCCCACGTAGGCGCGGCGCTGTCCATCGCACCGAGGATGCGCGATTCGCGCACTGCGGCGCCCACGGGTCCTCCAACATTTGCGGCGACAGGCAGCGACACGAGCCAAATCACCATCGCGGCAACGATGGTTTGGAAGGCCGCGCCGAACCCTGAATCCCACCGCTGGGACGACTTGGTGCGCATGCGATCACGCAAAGCGGCACCCACTGTGGCGCCCACGATGTTGCCCACACCGACGAACAGCACGACCGTAGCCAGCACAAGCAAAACGCGCATACCAGGCACTTCTGACAATCCAACCAGAGCCGATGCGACACCAAGTCCCACAACAAGCCCCGCAACGATACCGAGCGCACCCAACCCGGCTGATAGCGCGCCACTGCGCCAACCGCTGATCAGCGCGGCAAGCAATAGGACCACAACAAAGATGTCCACGATGAGAAACCCAGAAACCATCTAGAAGCCGTACCCCTCCCCGTTACGGGATCCGCCGAGCGCTTGACGCAGGTCCACCGCATCCTTGTGTTCCCACGGCTCCTCCCATCCAGCTTCACGGATCATCACTGAAATCAATGAGGCTGTAAACCCCCACACCACATAACCATCCAACTCAAAAGCGGGCCCTGACCACCCCAAACGTGACACACGAAAGCGGTTGTCCGGGTTGATGAAGTGGGACAGGGGTGCAAAGAAAACATCATCGTTTTCTGCCGGGCTCGCCGCCCACACCGGGCCAGGCTCCTGCGCATACGCCAACACTGGGTTCACCGGGTTACCGGAGGGCCCCACCGCGATGGACTCCAACACAGCCAGGGGCGTGACCCTCGCTGGATCCAGCCCAGTTTCCTCTCTGGCCTCCCGCAACGCTGCACCAACGGGGCCGGTGTCTCCCGGATCAACCCGTCCACCAGGAAACGCCATCTGGCCGGAGTGGTTCCGCAACGTCGGGGTGCGGTGCGTGATGAGAATCTCGGCGTCCTCAGGCAAGGTGAGGGCATCCGCGCTACCGGTGAAACACATGAGCACCGCCGCATGTTTAGGTTTGCGGGATGCAAAGCGCATGTGACCTTGCATTTTGTGCACCAACCTCGCGCTTCCTGGTTGACCCAGCACGTCCGTGAGACCGCGCAACCACTGTGGCGAATGGTCAGGGTTCAACTGAACTCCCATCACAACACCTCCTCAACAGCAGCCGCGATTTCCTCAACACTGGTGAAAGGTTTAGAAAACATGCCAATGCGCTGCTCACCGCGGAACACCATGAGAATTGGTACAACCTGTGGCAGGTTCTGCGCCGCTGCAAACGCGCCAGTACTGTCCTGGTAGGACGGCAGATCCACACCGAGCTCATCCAGCAGCGCCACACCAGCTGCAGCCTTCTGGTCCGCATGCACACCCACGACGGATAACTCCGGGTGCGCCGCCGCGTACTCCTCCAACAACGGCAACTCCTCCCGGCACGGCGCACACCACCACGCCCACAGGGACACCACCGTCACATCATTCGAGCCCGGTGCAGATTCCTGCGCCTCATTGCCGCCGAGACACGGCAGTTCCACCCCGCCAATCGCGCGCACCGGGCAATCCGGGCGGGAGCCGGGGGCAACGTTGTCCGCTTGCTCCGGCGTCGCTTCCTGCGACGCTGCCGTGGACACCGTGGGTTCGGGGGCGGTGTCTGGCCCCGGGGCGACGTCGAAAAGCTTCATCGCCCCGATGATCACAAGCACTGTGGTGAGCACGATGGCGCCCACGCCGAGCAGGAAGTTACGGTTCATCGCTCTTCCCCTTCGCCGGATGCCAAGTCAAGAATGTGCTCTCGCTCAGGGCCCGTGACCAATGCTGCGGCCTCATCCCACTCGATCGGGCCGGCGCCGAAACTCGGGCACTCATACGCGATCGGGCACGCCCCGCACGCTGGTTTGCGCGCATGGCACACGCGACGACCATGAAAAATGATGCGGTGCGAGAACATCGTCCACTCACTTTTCTCAATGATCGCGCCGATCGCATGCTCAATCGCCACCGGGTCTTTTTCCTCCGTCAACGCCAGACGGTGCACGAGCCGCTGAAAGTGCGTATCCACGGTCAACCCAGGGTGATCAAAAGCATTACCGCGCACGACATGCGCAGTTTTTCGCCCAACACCAGGAAGTTTCACAAGGTCATCGAGGGATTCGGGGACCTCGCCGCCATGCTTATCGACGAGCATTTCACCCAACCCCTTCAAATGCCCCGCCTTTGCCCGGTAGAAACCCACGGGGCGGATAATCTCTCCGATCTCATCCACATTCGCAGCGGCATAGGCCTCCGCTGTGGGATAACGCCGGAAGAGTTCAGGGGTGACTTGGTTGACGCGCACGTCCGTCGTTTGGGCACTCAACACCGTGGCTACGAGCAGTTCGAGGGGGTTAGTGAAATCCAACTCAGCATGCGCATCGGGGTAGACCTGCGCCAACATCCGGTTGATGCGCCGGCCACGGCGGGTACGCCCCAATTCCGTTTCTTTCCCCTTCGCTGCTGGATGCGTGCCCGGGCGGCGGGTCCGGCGCGCAAAGTGCGGGGATGGCGAAACGGCGTCAGACATGCCGTTAACTATAGCTGTGAGGACGTCACGGTGGCCCGGAGTCACCGAAGTAGGACAACGCCTTATGATGGTCAACATGGTTACTTTTCTTGCGGCCCTCTTCGCGCCGCTGTTCCTCGCACTTTTCATCGTGGCGATGGAACGGCTGGAATCCGCAGTGGTGAACCCCCACGACTAAAGGCCGAGCTACCTCAATCTGTAGCTACTTTTCGCATGAAAACTTTTTTGGGAAAGCCCTAGGAACTCTCGCAAAAGCACGTATCAAAAGATCCAGACGTGCTAATCTAGGGACCATTGTGACTTAGGGCGCGAACTAGGTCATGGGTGACCAACTCCACAGCGCTCTGGAGTCGCTCATTTATCCCCCAGTGCCAACGCGACCAAGAAGGAGAAGCGATGGAAAGCGTACAGGACACACTGGCACGCGCCGGAATTTTCCAGGGCGTCGACCCTGATGCGGTAGTCAACCTCATCAGCGACATGCAAACGGAAACATTCCCCCGCGGTACCACCATCTTCGATGAAGGTGAACCCGGAAACACCCTGTACATCATCGTTGACGGCAAAGTGAAGCTTGCCCGTCACGCGCCTGATGGTCGCGAAAACCTCCTGTCCGTCATGGGCCCTTCCGACATGTTCGGCGAGCTGTCCATCTTCGACCCAGGCCCACGCACCTCCTCCGCCGTGTGCGTGACCGAGGTAACCACCGCCACCATGGACTCGGAGATGCTCAAGCAGTGGATCGCCGACCACCCGGAGATCTCCCAGCAGCTCCTCCGCGTACTTGCCCGTCGTCTGCGCCGCACCAATGCATCGCTGGCAGACCTCATCTTCACGGACGTTCCTGGCCGCGTGGCCAAGACCCTGCTTCAGCTGGCCAACCGATTCGGCGTCCAAGAAGGTGGCGCGCTGCGCGTCAACCACGACCTGACACAGGAAGAGATCGCACAGCTCGTTGGCGCCTCCCGCGAAACCGTGAACAAGGCCCTAGCCACTTTCGCCCAGCGCGGCTGGATCCGCCTCGAGGGCAAGTCCGTGGTCATCGTGGACACGGAGCACCTCGCACGTCGCGCACGCTAACACAACCAACTCCGGAAAACACTACAGCCGCCCAACAAACCCCAAGGTCAGGGGCAGCGGGCGACTGTAGTTTCGTATTCAGACGGAGGGAGGGGTGAGGCTTACTTCTTACCGTCGAGGTAACGCAGAGCCACGCGGGTGGACTGCTCAGCAGCACCGCGGAGAACCGGATCCACGTCGTCGTACATCTCATCTACCAATTCGGTGATGGACAGGTCATTGCCCTTCTCTTCGCGGACCTTGCGGATCTGATCGAGGCGGTACTCGCGACGGTCAATGTACTTGCGGGCAAACTCGGCCAGGTTTTCCCCATCCGGACCATGGCCCGGCAGCAGTGGGATACCCGCACCATCTTCCTCAAGCCGGGACAGGGACTCGAGGTAATCACCCAGGTCACCGTCCGTCTCCGAGATCATGGTGGTGTGACGGCCAGCGATCGTGTCACCGGTGACAATGCCTTCGAGCACTGAATCTGGGCTGTTCGGATCACCGGAGTAGATGTAGAAACACACGCAGTCGGCCGTGTGACCTGGGGTGTGCACCACCTTGATCTGCGGGGTGACGCCGTCAACCTTGATGATCTCGCCGTCTTCCAAAGGCTCTTCACCGTCGGAGCAGTACTGCTCATCAAAAGCACGCACTGGTGCACCGGTGAGCTGACGGAAGCGAGAAGCACCGTCCGCATGGTCATGGTGGCGGTGAGTCAGAAGGATGAGCGCAACCTTGTCGGCCTTCGCCTGCACGACATTGAGGTGTCCTTCATCTTCCGGGCCCGGATCGACCACGATGGAGAACTCATCCTCCGGGTCGCGGATCACCCATGTATTAGTACCCTCCAACGCGGCATAGCTGGGGTTCGGTGCCAAGACCACACCAGCGGAGGGAGTCACTGGGCGCAGCTGGCTATAAGCAGGATGCTTCATGCACTCCACCCTACCGCTTCACTAGCAGAATCGGCGAAGAGCTGCGCCTAGCGCACCTCAACAACCAGCTCAACCTCAACCGGAGCGTTCAAAGGAAGCACTGCAACACCCACGGCGGAACGGACATGCGCGCCGCTTTCACCGAAGATTTCCCCAATCAACTCGGAAGCGCCGTTGACCACGGCTGGCTGCCCATAGAAGTCAGGGGCGGATGCCACGTAGCCCACAACCTTGAGCACGCGCACGACTTGATCCAGGCCAACCTCAGCATGAACAGCTGCCAGCGCGTTCAACACTGCGGTGCGTGCAAAGCCATAAGCCTCTTCCTCGGATACCTCCGCACCAACCTTGCCGGTGGCTGGCAAAGCGCCGTCTACGAAAGGCAGCTGGCCGGATGTCCACACCTGGTTGCCTACTTTTGCGGCGGGCACATAGGCCGCAACTGGTGCGGCAACAGCGGGAAGGGTCAGACCCAATTCCTCAATACGCTCAAGCGCTCCCATGGTCTAGAGCTCCCGCTTCATGTAAGCAACCATGTTTTCCGGGTTCGGGCCAGGAGTCACGGTGACAAGCTCCCAACCTTCTTCACCCCACGTATCCAAGATCTGCTTGGTGGCGTGAGACAACAGTGGCACGGTGACGTATTCCCATTTCTTCATGGCCACCACACTACCGGGGTCTTCCACACCGCATCCCAATCGAACGACTGATCCCATTGTTCGCATGAAGTGTCGCTCCCCTCGGATACCTTGAAACTTGTAAGAACAAGGATCGGCCTGAGGATGGGCTCATATGAATTATCAGTCGGGATACGCCGTAGTGGATTTGGAGACAACGGGGTTTTCCAACCATGACCGGATCATTGAAATTGGAGTGGTGCTGCTGGACTCCCATCTTGGGGTTCAAGGCACGTGGGGAACACTCATCCAACCGCTCCGGGATATTTCGAATTCGGAGATTCATAAGATCACGGCAACGGACGTCGTTAATGCTCCTACCTTTGATGATGTGGCGTCGCACCTTGGCGGCGTGCTGAATGGGCGCGTGCTTGTTGCGCACAATGCGCCTTTTGAGCGGCGCTTCCTGGAGCATTCTTTAGAGCGTGCAGGAGTGTATGTCCATCTGCCGGCTCGGTGGATTGACACGATGGATTTGGCCTCCCACTACTTGGGGGTGAAAAAGCTGGCTGAGGCGCTGGCCCTCACCGGGATCCACAATGATTTCCCTCACTCTGCTTTGGGCGATGCCCAGGCAACAGCCGAGCTCTTCGCCCATTTCGTCACACACAATGCGGCACCAATCGGTGGCTTTTCTAGGGCTATGTGCACCACACCACCCACCTCCCCACTGAACCTGCTACCCCGTGGCGGCACCTCTCACGCAGGCGCGTGGGTGCAGAAACTGTCGCAGGCACTTCCAGCGAGCGGGCATAAGAACGAGGCTGCGTACCGTGAGGAACTGACTCGCGTGCTCATTGATCATGAGGTTTCCCGCAGTGAAATCCTGAAGCTAGAGCAGGTGGCAGTCCAGTCGGGTCTGGGACCAGACGATGTGGAGGCGATCAATGAGGAATTCATTCGCCAGCTTGTCGTTGAGGCCTGGGCCGACGGGGTGATCACGGATAGTGAGCGCGCAACATTGCTGGCCATCACTGGTGCGTTAGGGGTGGACCCGGCAATCACAGCGTCCCTGATGGAACACCCACTCACGGGTAACGTGCAGGCCAGCTTCACTCTTTGCCCCGGCGACCGTGTGGCCTTCACCGGCACCCTTGATCTCCCCCGCGAAGTCTGGACCCAGCGCGCGACGGCTGCCGGCCTCGATGTTGGGGGCGTGAAGCGCACCTGCGCAGTCCTTGTTGCCGCGAACCCGGACACCATGAGCGGCAAAGCGCAGTTGGCGCGCGAGAAGGGCGTGCCCATCATCGGGGAGACGGCATTCGCCCAGCTGCTCAGTGCGCTGGAAGCCTCCAACCGTCAGGCGCCTGAGCTTATCGACGTAGGCCGGGCCGAAGACACTGACCACGCAGTCCTGGCGCTCTTCCCCTGGCTGACCGCGGAACAGCTAAGTGGTGGTTCTGACAGCGCGGCGGTGGCTGCCGCATGGGTCTCCTCCTACCCGGAGCGGCCGCTGCATGAACTCTCCGAAGACTTGCGCCCCCACCACGCCCCTGAGGCTACTGGCGCTGGCATTGACCGGTACTTGGCCGTGTGGAGTTTGCACCACGACGAGATGCTCAGCGCCAGTGCGGACGATTTGCTCGACCTTCCCGGTGTGGGTGAGAAGCGCCGACTCAAGCTGGTGGAACTGGCGGTGGGCCTAGCCATCGATGGTGTGCCAGAAATACCCGTCGCAGCTCCCATTGCGGCGCCCCTTGTAGAAGAACCCGCGCCACAAGTGGTTGAGCCAGAGCCAGCGACCCCTGATCCAACGCCCGAAGAATTGCTACAAGAGGCATGGAGTTCGCCCTATGACCCGTTTGCGGCGGGGGTGTATGGCGGGGACATGGTGAAGCACACGGCTGTCCCTGCGCCTCAGCCAAAGAAGCGCGCACCCACGGTGTTCAAGTGGTCGGCGATCGTCTTCGTGGCGTCCTTCGTGTTGGCCATTCTCCTGATTGCAACGGTTGACACCGATGCCACGTCCTTCGCCACAGACCTATTGATCTGGGCTTTCCTCCTCAGCGGCATTACCGCTTGCATCGCGGGCGTGATCGCGTTGGTGCAGAAACTCCTGGGTAAGTAACCGGAGGCGCCTACAGGCCGATGATCTCGCGGCCGGCCTTGAGGTGCTCAGCCCAGTTGGTCACCTCAGGGTTCTTGCGCAGAACAGCACGGCGCTGACGTTCGGTGAGGCCACCCCACACGCCGAACTCAACCTTGTTGTCCAGTGCGTCAGCGCGGCATTCCATCAGAACAGGGCAACGGCGGCAGATAGCGGCTGCCTTGCGCTGTTCCGCACCACGGACGAACAGCGCGTCCGGGTCGCCCTGGCGGCACACGGCTTGGGTGACCCATTCCCCACGCTCGAAGGTGTCCACCGAATCATTCGGCTGTGGCTGCTGCTTAGGAAGGCCAGTGAAAGAAGACGGCTTGACCGGACGCACTAGGTTGGTCCGCTCCTTGAGAGGCGCGGTGGCAACTCCAAGAGTGCGGTTACTGATCGTCGTGGTCACAGCTGTCTCCTTCCAAAACGTCTTAAAGACTTCAATAGTTTTCAGTACGTCGAAATTTATGTGACGTTGTTTTGTAAGTCTAATCACGCGGTCTTAAAACTGTCGACTAGATCACACACACGGGGGTAGGTGATGATTCCGCTTCGCAAACTCAAGCCGTAGTGTATGAGGGGTGTCATCACTAGGTTCGCTAGGAAAAGTTCTTGTCGGCGTCGTTGCCGCGGGTCTCGCCACTGTGCTCACCCTTGCCCCCATTGCGGGGATCAGCGGCGCCGCCGTCAACCGTGTGAATTCGACGATGCAATCCAACCTCGCGGAGCTCACCGATGGGTCCGCCCCCGGGGTCACCACCATCACCGATAAGAACGGTGCCCCAATGGCGTGGATGTTCACCCAGCGCCGCTACGAGGTCGCGCCAGATGAGATCAGCCAGGCCGCTAAGGACGCCCTCGTTGCCATTGAGGACAGACGCTTTTACGAACACGAGGGCGTAGACATGCAGGGCTTTGCCCGCGCAATTGTGACCAACATCCTCGCAGGTGGGGTAGCTGAGGGCGCCTCCACGATCAATCAGCAGTATGTGAAGAACTATCTTCTGCTTGTCGACGCCGAGAATCCCGAAGAACAAAGCGCCGCCGTCGAGCAATCCCTCCCCCGCAAACTGCGCGAGATGCGCATGGCGTCTGATCTGGACAAGAAGCTATCCAAAGAGGACATCCTGGCGCGCTACCTAAACCTGGTTTCTTTTGGCAATCATGCATTTGGCATTGAGGCTGCTGCACGCACCTACTTTGATACCTCGGCGGCTGAATTGACGGTTCCGCAGGCAGCGATGCTCGTGGGCATGCTGCAATCCTCCGAGCTGCTCAACCCGTACACCAACCCAGAGGGTGCAACGAACCGCCGTAACACGGTGCTGCAGGCCATGGTGAGCTCGGGCTACCTCGCCCAGGCGGAGGCCGACCGTTTTGCAGAGGAACCCCTAGGGATCTTGGAGGAACCCGCTCTCCTCCCCCGTGGCTGCATCGCCGCTGGCGATGCAGGCTTCCTGTGCGATTACGCGTTGCGCTATCTGGACAGCAAAGGCTTGTC
Organism: Corynebacterium sp. MSK044; assembly: GCF_030232825.1. Lineage (NCBI taxonomy): Bacteria > Bacillati > Actinomycetota > Actinomycetes > Mycobacteriales > Corynebacteriaceae > Corynebacterium > Corynebacterium sp. MSK044. The sequence continues at coordinate 3,188 of NZ_JASPJJ010000024.1, read as the reverse complement.
CATGGAAGAACTCGAGGGTGGTGGCTACACCATCACCACCACCCTCGACCCAGAGGTCCAAACCATCGCCCACGAGGCTGCGGCCGGAGCGGTCAATCCCACCCAGCAGGGTGTGGCCGAGGTGATCAACGTGGTTGAACCCGGCGAGGATTCCCGCCGCATCCTGGCCATGACCTCCTCCCGTGGCTACGGCCTCAACCAAGAAGCAGGCGAGACTGTGCTGCCCCAAACCTCCACTCTGGTGGGCAATGGTGCTGGGTCCGTGTTCAAGATCTTCACTGCAGCCGCCGCATTGGAGAAGGGCTACAACCTTGAGTCTGAGCTCGATGTTCCTAACCGTGCTGTGGTGTACGGCATGGGTGAAGGTGGCGCCCGCAACTGTCCGGCGGGTGCCTACTGTGTGGAAAACGCCGGTTCCTACGCCCCCAAGATGACGCTGCGGGATGCGTTGGCGCAGTCGCCGAACACATCTTTTGTGGAGCTCATTGAGGACGTGGGCGTGGAAGAAACCGTGGACATGGCCGTCCGCCTTGGTCTTCGCTCCTACGAGGATGCTGGCACCTTTGACGGTGAGAGTTCCATCGCTGACTACTTCCGCCAGAACAACCTGGGCTCCTTCACCTTGGGCCCCACCCCGGTGAATCCGCTGGAGTTGTCAAATGTGGGGGCAACGCTGGCATCCAAGGGCATGTGGTGTGAGCCTAACCCAGTGGAAAAGGTCGTGGACCGCCACGGGGAAGAAGTATTCATCGAGCGCCCTCAGTGCCAGCAGGCAGTATCCGAAGACCTCGCCGCCGGTCTTGCCGGTGGCATGGCTGAGGACGCCGTCTCCGGCACAGCCAAAGACGCTGCCGGTGCAAACGGCTGGCGCGGACCGGTGGCCGCCAAGACAGGTACAACGGAATCACACCAGTCCTCCGCCTTCCTCGGTTTCAACAACGGTTTCGCTGCCGCCACCTACATCTATAACGACGGCACACAAACCACCCCGCTGTGCACCGGCCCGGTGCGCCAGTGCTCCAGCGGCAGCCTGTTCGGTGGCCACGAAGCGGCTCGATCCTGGTTCGCCATGGCCACCCGCGTCGGCGCACAAGATGCTGGACTACCTGCACCGAGTGCGCTGTTTGACCCGTCGGCACGCAAGGAATTGCTCAAGCGCGCGGTGGGCATGCACAAGGATGAAGCCCGCACCATGTTGGAGGACGCTGGCTTCCGGGTGCGTGAGACCACCACGTCAGGCACGGGTAAACCCCGCGACGAGGTGGTGAACACCCGCTCCGCCTCGGACGCTGGACCGAACTCAACGATCACGCTGGTCCTGTCCGATGGCTCCCCCGCCCGCGAGGACTCCCGCGACCGCAACAGGCAGGACGACGGGGATTCCCCCACCTACAGCCGCGAGGACTTTGAGCGGGAGTTAGACCGCTTCGCCGATAGCCTCACGGACCTCTTCGGTTAAGCCCCCGCAAAGCGCCTAAGCCAGACGCTCCCGCACCGCGGTGGACAGGCGCTTGCCGTCTGCACGACCAGCGGCCTTCTCCGTAGCCAGCTTCATCACTTGGCCCATCTCCTTCATGGAGGTGGCGCCGGTTTCGGCCACGGCTTCGTCGATAAGCTTGGCCACCTCTTCATCGCTGAGCTGCTCCGGCTGGTAATCCTCGAGCACAGCAACCTCGGCGAGCTCCGTATCCGCAAGATCCTGGCGTCCATTTTGCGTGTAGATCTCGGCGGATTCGCGGCGTTTCTTGATCTCGCGCGCGATGATCTTCAGCACCTCATCATCCGTGAGCTCGTGCTTCGTGCCTTCCGTTTCCTCAGTCTGAATCGCGGCGAGCAGCATGCGAATCGCACCAAGGCGGGTCTTATCCTTCGCCTTCATTGCTTCTTTGAGGTCGTAGGCGATCTTCAATTTCAGTTCACTCATGGTCCCGAGCGTAGTCGAGGGTAGTCTTGGGCGAATGAGGAAGCGTTTGGCACAAGTAGCCCGCGTGGGCGCAGGACTCGCAGGTCTCGGCGCGGCAGCGTTCGCGTTCGGCGTGAGTGAGTTAACAAAATTCCAGCTCAAAACATACGAGCTGCCCATTCTTCCGCCCGGCACGTTGCCACACAATCCGCTTATCGACGCCTCCCGGCCCCCCTCCTTCACCCTCCTCCACGTCTCCGACCTCCACATGATCCCGGGGCAGAAAACGAAGGTGGCGTGGGTCAGCGCCCTTGACGCGTTGAACCCGGATCTGGTGGTGAACACCGGCGACAACCTCTCCGATGAGCGCGCCGTCCCCGATGTCCTTAACGCCCTCGGCCCGCTGCTGGATCGCCCCGGCGTCTTCGTCTTTGGCACCAACGACTACTGGGCCCCACGCATGGTTAATCCGCTGAAATACCTGCTGGACCAGAAGCGCGAACCCTCGTACGTGGACCTGCCGTGGAAGGGCATGCGCGCCGCCTTCATCGAACGCGGCTGGCAGGACGCCACCCACGCCCGCTTGGAATTCAAAGCTGGTGGCCTGAAACTCGCTGTGACTGGCACTGACGATGCCCACCACGACTTCGACGATTACGACTTTGTCGCCGGCGCCCCCAACCCCGCCGCCGACCTAGCCATCGGTGTCACCCACGCCCCCTACCGTCGCGTCCTGGACCGCTTTGAGGCTGACGGCTACGACCTAGTTCTGGCCGGCCACACCCACGGCGGACAAATCTGCCTCCCCGGTGGCCACGCCCTAGTGACCAACGCCGACATTGACCGGGGGCGCGCCTCCGGCCTCCACCGCTACGGCAAAATGTGGCTCGAAGTGTCCAACGGCCTAGGCACATCCAAGTTCGCCCCGGTACGCCTGTTCTGTCGCCCGTCCGCCAGCCTCATCCGGATCACCGAACGCCCGGAATAGCCCCGAGCTGGCGTTTTGGCAGTCTTCGCACCGTGGACTAAAGTATCCCGAGTACCACACCACGGCCCCGGCCATGGTTTTGATACACCGGGATATGGCGCAGCTTGGTAGCGCGCTTCGTTCGGGACGAAGAGGTCGCAGGTTCAAATCCTGTTATCCCGACCACACATCAAACCCCCTCAGACGAGGGTTAAGGGTCAAAAAGTGTGTCTGGCCCCGACGTGTCGTGGGGTTAGATTTGGCCTTTTTGGATGCCGATTGAGTGGGTGTACTCGGTGTCGATACCGTTGTCGTAGA
>NZ_JASPJJ010000023.1:0-16757 GCF_030232825.1 Corynebacterium sp. MSK044 | reverse complement strand
CGAAATCTGCGATCTTTCTGCGCTTATGCAATGGAATAGCCATCCGGCTATTCCACCGCCGTAACCGTCCAAAAAGCCACTAGACATCACACATGACGGCTAGATCGAGAAAAACAAAGACCGGCCCTGGGCTCCCACCAAAATGGGTAGCGGTACCGGTCATGTTGGTATTCAGGCTAGGCGATGACACCTAGCTGTGCAACGGTGAGGGCTCGACAAGCCACTCGATAATGTTTTTGTGTTGGATCCCGTCGCGGCTCATGTCGAACTGGTCCATGCTCAGCACGGTTTTCGGGAAGTTGTCGGTAACCCCGCGAAAGGCACCGAACTCGCGGTCGACGGTGTTTTGGCTGCCGAGCAGGTAACTCACCTGGAAGTACTCAGTGTCGGAACCTTTGCGGGCGATGAAGTCAATCTCGCGCGCGCCGGCTCTTCCGACACTTACCTCGTACCCGCGCGCAAGCAGCTCCACGCACACGATGTTTTCGAGGGTCAGCTCAATGTCGGCCTGGTTCGAAAGGCCGAGCGTTTCACGAAAACCGTGATCCACCGCATAGTACTTCTCAGTTGCCCGAAGCCTCGCCTTCCCCGCAATGTCAAAGCGCGGAACCCGATAAATCAAGAAAGCGTTCACGCAAAACTCAAGGTAGTTCAACACGGTATCAACCGAAACGGTGCGCCCCTCGCTTTTGAAAAAACGCACCAGTGACTGCGCCGAGAAGGTTTTTCCAATATTTGCGAAGCAGTAACCGACGATGCGGTGAAAAATGTCGACGTCGCGGATCTGGTGATACTCAATCACGTCTTTGAGCACAACCGAGTTGTACACCGAGTCAAGGTAGTCGAGCGAGGGTTCCCGGTCGAGGTTGAAGTATTTCAACGCCGGGAAACCGCCGAACTGCACAAAGTGCTGGAAGCGTTCGCTCAGTGTGCGGTCGCTTTGGCGGTGCAGCTCGACAAATTCCGCAAACGAAAACGGTTGGATCAAGAACTCAACGTAGCGACCGGCAAGATGTGTGGCGAGATCACCGGAAAGCATGCGCGAATTCGACCCGGTGACATAGATATCTGCGTCATAGTCGACGCGGATCGCGTTGATGGCTTTCTCCCAGTCGGCGACCTGCTGAATTTCGTCAAAGAAGAAATACGCGCGGGTGTTTTTGTTGAGGTTTTCGGCTTCGATGCGCCGTAGCAGCGCCGCTGCGTCTGTGATGTGAAGCCCGTCAGCGGACTCAAAATTCATCGCAAACACTTGTGGATCAGCGCTGCCCGCGCGAATCACTTCTTGCAGCTGCTGCAGAATCGTAGATTTGCCGCAGCGACGCACACCGGTGAGCACCTTCACGAGGGGTTTGTCGATAAAGGGCTAGATCCGCGAAAAGTATCTCGGGCGTTCAATGATTCTGTCCACCACAAACCTCCCTGTTTTGTCGAGTATAGTCGACAAGCTGCTACTTTGCGGAGGTTTTGTCGATCATAGTCGACAAGAATCGCGCTGGCTCGGGCACAAAACAGCGCACCGCGGGAAGGTTGCCGGCGTGTGCCAGCGTCCAACCCGCGGTGCGCTATTCGGACGGTGCGGCCCGAATCGAGCTGCTGAGCCCTCGAGCCGTTAAGCCCTTGAGCCTAGAAGTCCCAGTCGTCGTCGGTGGTGTCTTCGCCCTTACCGATGATGTAGCTCGATCCTGATCCACTGAAGAAGTCGTGGTTTTCGTTGCTGCCAGGTGACAGCGCCGCGAGAATCTCAGGGTTCACTTCGGTCTCTTCAGCGGTAAACCGCGACGGGTAACCGAGGTTCATCAGCGCCTTGTTCGCGTTGTAACGCACGAACACGGCAACGTCGTCCATCAGGCCGAGCGGCTCGTACAGCTCACCCGAGTACTGCAGCTCAAGCTCGTAGAGCTCTTCCAGCAGGTCGAAGGTGAACTTGCGCATCTCTTCCTGACGCTCTTTGCTCTGCGTCTCGAGTCCGCGCTGGTACTTGTAACCCGAGTAGTAACCATGCACTGCCTTGTCACGCAGAATCAGGCGGATCATGTCTGCGGTGTTCGTCAGCGTCGCGTGCACCGAGAAGTGCAGCGGCAGGTAGAACCCTGCGTACAGCAGCAGCGACGACAGCAGCGTCGAAGACACTTTACGCTTGAGCGGATCATCGCCGTAGTAGTGGTGCAGCACCTTCTTGCAGCGTTCCTGCAGCAGATCGTTGGCAACTGCCCAGCGGTAGGCGTCGTCGATTTCCGGGGTGCTCGTCAGCGTTGAGAACACCGAGGAGTACGAGCGGGCGTGCACCGACTGCATGAACGCAATGTTGGTGTAGACGGCCTCTTCGTGTTCGGTGCGGGAGTCTTGGATCTGCACGATCTCACCGACAGTTGCCTGCACGGTGTCGAGCATGGTCAGACCGGTGAAGACGCGCATCGTGAGGGTGCGCTCTTCCTGGGTCATTTTCTGCCACGCGGGGATGTCGTTTGACAGCGGCACCTTCTCTGGCAGCCAGAAGTTCGCGGTCAGACGGTTCCACACCTCGAGGTCTTTGTCGTCGGTGACGCGGTTCCAGTTAATGGGGCGCAGCCGCGCTGCCGGGTCGTGGCGGTACGACGGCGGGGTGACCGAGATCTCTTGCAGCGGGCGGTCGGTGTTCAACGGATCAGTCATAGTTCAATAAAGCTCTTTCACTAGTGATGTCTGGTGGTCAGTGCGCGGAGTGCGCGGACGGCGCGCGGTGCGCCCGCGCGCGCAGCACGGGCGCACACGCGGGCGCGAACGCGACTACAGCGCGCAGGAAACGCAGCCTTCGATCTCGGTTCCCTCGAGCGCGGGCTGGCGCAGGCGGATGTAGTACAGCGTCTTGATGCCCTTGCGCCACGCGTAGATCTGCGCGCGGTTGATGTCGCGAGTGGTCGCCTCGTCTTTAAAGAACAGCGTGAGCGACAGACCCTGATCCACGTGCTTGGTCGCAGCAGCGTAGGTGTCGATGATCTTCTCGGCGCCGATTTCGTAGGCGTCTTCGAAGAACTCGAGGTTGTCGTTTGTCATGTGCGGAGCCGGGTAGTACACGCGGCCGAGCTTGCCCTCTTTACGAATCTCAATCTTCGAGGCGATCGGGTGGATCGAAGCCGTCGAGTTGTTCACGTAGCTAATTGACCCGGTCGGTGGCACCGCCTGCAGGTACGCGTTGTAGATACCGTGTTCGCGGATCGACTCGCGCAGCTGTTCCCAGTCCGCAACCGTCGGCAGCGCAACTCCAGCCTCGGCGAAGAGCTCACGCACCCGCGCGGTTTCTGGCACCCACTCCTCGGCCGTGTAACGGTCGAAGTAGCTGCCGTCAGCGTAGTCGCTCTTCTCGAAGCCCGCGAAGGTCGCACCGCGGTCAATCGCCAGCTGGTTCGAAGCGCGCAGCGCGTGGTAGGTCACCGTGCGGAAGTACGCGTCGGTGAAGTCAATTCCCTCTTCGCTGCCGTAGTGGATGCGCTGCGAAGCGAGGTAGCCGTGCAGGTTCATCTGGCCGAGGCCGATGGCGTGTGACGCACGGTTACCCTCGGCAATTGACGGCACCGCCTGAATGTCGGTCTGATCCGACACACTCGTCAGCGCCCGCACCGCAATCTCAACGGTTGCGCCGAAGTCCGGGCTGGCCATTGCCTGCGCAATGTTCAGCGAGCCGAGGTTGCACGAAATGTCGTGACCGATCGTCTCGTACCCGATTGCGGCGTCGTACTCAGAGGCGGTGTTCACCTGCAGAATCTCCGAGCACAGGTTCGACATGTTGATGTGCCCCTCGAGCGGGTTCGCACGGTTCACAGTGTCTTCGAACAGCACGTACGGGTAGCCCGACTCGAACTGCAGCTCAGCGAGGGTCTTGAAGAACTCGCGCGCGCTGATCGTGGTCTTGCGGATCCGCGGGTTCGCGACGAACTCGTCGTAGCGCTCGGTGATTGACTGATCCGAAAGCGGAATACCGGTTTCGCGAAGCACATCGTAGGGGCTAAACAGGTGCATATCTTTGTTCTGCTTAGCCAGTTCGAAGGTCACATCCGGAATCACAACCCCAACCGACAGGGTCTTAATGCGGATCTTCTCGTCAGCGTTTTCACGCTTCGTGTCGAGGAACCGCATAATGTCGGGGTGGTGCGCGTGCAGGTACGCAGCGCCTGCGCCCTGGCGAGCGCCGAGCTGGTTCGCGTAGCTGAAGCTGTCTTCGAGGATCTTCATCACGGGAACAACACCGGAAGCCTGGTTCTCGACCTGCTTAATCGGGGCACCCGCCTCGCGGAGGTTTGACAGCAGCAGCGCCACACCGCCGCCGCGCTTGGACAGCTGCAGCGCAGAGTTAACGCTGCGGCCAATCGATTCGAGATTGTCTTCAACGCGCAGCAGGAAGCACGACACGAGCTCGCCGCGCTGTTTCTTACCCGCGTTCAAGAACGTCGGAGTTGCCGGCTGGAAACGGCCCGAGAGGATCTCGGTGACCGTCTTCGAAGCCAGTTCCTCGTCACCCTGACCGAGGAACAGCGCCGTGGCAACAACTCGCTGCTCGAAGTTTTCGAGGAAGAGGCTGCCGTCGAAGGTTTTCAGCGCGTAGGAGGTGAAGAACTTAAACGCACCGAGGAAGGTCTGGAACTTGTGCCCGAAAGCGTCGGCCTGTTCGTGGAGGCGCTCGACGAAGTCCTTGTCGTAGGCGCGCAGGTATTCGGCTTCGTAGTACTCGTTTTCGATCAGCCACTCCAGGCGTTCCCACACCGAAGCGAACTGCTTCGTGTTCGGGATGACCTGCTGGTTCAGGTAGGCCTCCGCCGCTTCGTGATCCTTGCCAAACTGGATCGACCCGTCCGCCGCAAACAGGTTCAGCTGGGCGTTGAGCGCGTGGTAGTCCTTCCGCTCGCCGACCCCGCCAACCCGTGCAGTGTTGGGGGTGGTTGTTTCTGATGGTGTGGCGATCGTCATGCGACGTCCTCCTCATTTGCTTCTGCTTCTAATGTGTTCTGTCGTGCCCAAAATTCGTCTAAACCAGCCTTGACTCGAGCAACGTCGCGGTTGGTGCCAAGAAGTTCAAAGCGGTACAGCTCAGGAACTTTGCACTTGGCTGAGATGATCGGTCCTGCGATGCAGTAGTGCTCACCGAAGTTGGTGTTCCCCGCGGTAATCACGCCGCGGATCAGCGCGCGGTTTGCAGGATCGTTCAGGAACGTAATCACCTGCCGCGGCACCGCCCCGGCCTGCGCTCCGCCGCCGTAGGTCGGAACCACGAGCACGTAGGGCCTGGTCACTCGGATCATTCCCTCTGTGCGCGGTCGGAGTGGGATCCGCACCGCCGGGCGCTCGAGCTTCTCGACGAAGCGGAGGGTGTTCTCCGAAACGCTCGAGAAAAACACCAGGTCAGGTGAATCTTGCCCCTCGAGCACTCGCACCTCCGCGACGCTTCGTGTTCGGCCTTCCCTGCGTTCACTCATCAGCATGTTCTCCTCTCAGCATTTGCACCTCAGCAATCCCACCCCTACATCTAGTCCTGGCCCACATTGCGGGCACCACATATAGTGTTTAGCACGAATAATCTCACAAATCTACGACACGCCGAAGTACAGACTACGTCATACCGAACCTGGAGTGCTCTAGGTTTTTAGGTCCAGGTGACTTGAGTGCTGTCCATTGATGCCCTGCCTGTGGGTGGGGAGAATGGATGAATGGTGAAGAAATTCAGCAAGCATACTCCCGAGCAGATTGTTCGTAAGCTCGATAGGGCGCGGGAATTGAAGGAATCGGGATCAACTACAGCTCAGATCCTGACCACGTTGGGGATTAGCGAAGCCACGTTGAACAGGTGGCAGGCTACCTATGGGGCGATGACCAAGAGCGAGGCGAAAGAGCTCCAGCGCCTGCGCGAGGAAAACACGCGCCTCAAACGCCTCCTAGGTCAGGCAGAGCTGGAAAAGGCTGCGTGGAAAGAATTGTCGGAGGGAAACTTCTAAGCCCAGCTCGCCGCCATGATGCCGTCTGGCATCTGGTCGGGCTGGGCTACTCCCAAAGACTTGCCTGCCAGATTGTTGGGCTCTCTCGCAGTGCTTACCGGCGCGCTAGGACCCGCGAGAACAAGCCGGATAAGTACGCGGACCTACGGGCGTGGATGCACGACTTCGTTAAGGATCATCGCCGGTGGGGACACCGGCGCGCCTGGAGAAACGCCCTCGCCGAAGGGTACGGGATATGCCGCGAGACTTTCCGCAGGATCTGGCGTGAAGAGGGCTTGCGTGTCTTGCCTAGGAAGAAGCTCAAGCGTCTAGCTGCCGATACCCATCGTGATGTTCCTGCCGGCCAGTACCCGAACAACGTGTGGGCGTTGGACTTCCAGTTCGATTCAACCTGGCACGGCAAGACAATCAAAATCTGTAACATTATCGATGAATACACCCGCGAACACCTCGCCTTCACGGTCGACAAGAACATTAACGCGGTCTCGGTGACCGAACTCCTTGACGTGGCTTGTCTGGAGCACTGCGGGCGCCCGCGGGTGATCCGGATGGATAACGGGCCCGAGTTCATCGCTCATGCGCTCCAGGAGTGGGCAGCCGAGGGTGAGACAATCCAGGCATTCATCCCACCAGGCCAGCCCTGGCATAACGGGTTCGTTGAGTCTTTCCATAACCGGATGAGAGACGAACTCTTGGAGGACAACAGTATCGAGAATCTCGAGCATGCCCGCCTACTCGTGGCCCAATGGTCATCACGTTACAATAACTTCCATCCGCATTCCTCACTCGGCTACCTCAGCCCACGGAAATACGCGGAACAATGGAAACAAGAAAACACGGTCAACACTTAAACCGAGTGGGCCTAATTCTTAGGCCACTCCAAACCCAAGACTCAAAGGGGATACTTATGGTGCTGTCAGACTCGACGTACTACGGTAGAGATCACAAGTGAGACCCGGAAACTAAAGAATGAATGAGGGCGCCTAGTGACCGCATCAAAGCAATTTCAAGTTCCTCCAGAGATTCACGTGGAAAGCGTTCGCGCTTTTGTGAGCGAGTGGGCAGAGATCACCAATCCTGAAAAGATCGAGCTCGTCTCAGCAGCGGATGACGCCAGGCTGCTCGAAGAGGCCATCGCCGCCGGCGAAATGCTGCGCGCAGGCAAAGGTCGCTACTACTCACGGTCACACCCGAAAGACACCGCCCGCACCGAAGAGCGCACCTTTGTCGCCACGGCTGACGAGGCGGATCGCGGGCGCTACAACAACTGGCGCCACTCAAGCGAGGTCAAACCGCTGCTGACGAGCCGCATGCGCGGCGCTTCGGCGGGTAAAACCATGTACGTGGTGCCGTACCTGATGGCCCCTCCCGGCACCCCGCTTGCGAACTTCGCGCTCGGAGTTGAGCTCACCGACGACCGCAACGTGGTGCTGCAGATGATCCGCATGGCCCGCGTCGGAATTGAGCACTTCGACGGTGTCAGCGACCAGGACTTCTTCGTGCGCGGTGTGCACGTCACCGGTGACCTGACCGCGCTGCAGCAGGGCACCGACGCCGACGAGCGGATGTTTGTGACCGTCGCAGACGAGCGCACCATTTTGCACTTCGGCTCCGCGTACGGCGGCAACGCGCTGCTTGGTAAAATCGCCCACGGTCTGCGCCAGGCGTCCTACGACGGTTACGCCTCAGGGAAGTTCCTCGCGGAGCAGTTCCTGCTGCTTGGGATCCACGACCGTGAAACCGGCGTCACCACGCACGTGTGCGGCGGCTTCCCGAGCGCGTCAGGGAAAACCAACCTCGCGATGACGCTGCCGCCAAACGGACTCGGCGACCGCTACCGCGTTGATTTTTACGGCGACGACATCGCCTGGATGTGGGTTGACGACGAAGGGAAACTCCGTGCCATCAACCCCGAAAACGGTGCCTTCGGTGTCGCAAAAGACACCAACGAGGGTTCCAACCCCACCGCGATGGCGGCAATCGCTGAGGGATCGGGCACGATCTTCACCAACACCGCCTACAACGAAGTCACCGGCGAGGTGTGGTGGGAGGGTCTCACCCCCGAACCCCCGGCCGACCCGGCAGGGTGGCTCGACTGGACCGGCGCGAAAATCACCGACCGCACCGCCGAGCAGCAAAACGAACCGTGGGCGCACCCGAACAGCCGCTTCACGATTCCGCTGGAGCGCATCCCGAACCTCGCCGAAGACGTCTCCAAACCCGAGGGCGTGGTCGTTGACGCGATTATCTTCGGTGGCCGCACCCGCGATCGTGAACCGCTGATCCGCGCAATCGACAACCTTGTTGATGGCGTCTACGACGGGCTGACACTCGGCGCCGAGGCGACTTTCGCAGCGGACGGGCTTGACGGGCAGCTGCGTTACGACCCGATGTCGATGCGTCCGTTCTTCTCGTACTCCGAGGGTCGCTACGCCGAACACTGGCTTAAAGTGCTCGGGCAGCTGAAAGGGATGCCGATGTTTGCCCACGTCAACTGGTTCCAGCGCGAACCCGAAACCGGTCGTTACCTGTGGCCGGGCTTCCGCGAGAACCTGCGCGCGCTGAACTGGCTCACACAGTACCGCGACGGCAAAGTCAAGGGACGCAAAACCCCGATCGGCGTGCTCCCGCTTGTTGAAGAGCTCGACTTTACCGGTCTCGAAATCGACGCGGCGGATCTCGACAAACTGCTGCGGGTTGACGTTGAACGCTGGCTGCAGGAAACCGATCACCGCGCTGAGCACCTGCGCGAGCTGCCCGATATGCCGCGCGAAATCTGGGACGCACACGAGGCGCTTGTCGAGGCGTTGCGGGCCGAGGCGGCAACTGACGCAGGGGGCGCAGACAGCTAGCGCCTGCGCCACCGCGCGGCCGCGGCGACACAAAACTGCCACACAACAAACGAGGGGGAAACCGAAACGTGTTCGGTTTCCGCCTCGCCTTTGGGTTACGCGCCCGCGAAAACTAATCGCGGCTGGTTTTTTCGATCAGCTCAGCGAAGCGGTCAATGTATTTCTGCAGGAACTCAACGGTTGACTCGCGGGTGATCTTATCCCCGTCACCGAAAAGCTCAGGCGACTGCGATAGGAACACCTCGGGCTGGCCAAGCGTTGGCATGTCGAAGTAGGAAAGCGCAAGGCGCAGGTTCTTCTGCGACGAGTACCCGCCCATGCGTCCAACAGAGTGGCTCACAATTCCCGCCGGGAGTCCCTTCCACGCAACGTCGGCGTTGGGTTTCGACCCAATATCCACCGCGTTTTTCAGGCACGCCGGGATGGTGCGGTTGTTCTCCGGGGTCACAAACAGCACCCCGTCAGAGGCCTTAATCGTCTCGCGGAACTCCGTGTACTCCGCCGGCACCGGCTTGTCGGTGACCTCTGGGTCGTCGTAGTCGAAATCGTACAGCGGCAGGTCGCGGATCTCCACGATCTTCGCCTCGTACCCCTCAGGGAACATCGGAATCAGGTTGTGCGCAATCTTACGGGCAAAGGAGCCACGACGCAGGCTCCCAACAATCACACTCACGCGCTTCGTCATACGTTTCACTCTCTTTTCTCTATTTCAACTGTGGATCATGCACCGCGATCCGCGCCCTCATACGCCACAGACTCGCGCGGCGCGAGCTGCCGGTCGCTGCCCCAAGCCGAGCAGAACCGGCACTCGCTCACGAGGTCAAGCCTATGTTAACAATTCCGCCATTGCGAACCTCATGAGTAACCGAAGCTCCGAGCACCAAGCGCGGCCTGGTGCTCCCGGAACTTGCGGGGATCCAAGCCACTGGCTTTCAACTCTTTCGCGCGCTCCGGGTAACCAAACACCGACGGCAGTTCGCCCTGCGCAAGTTTCGCCCGGCTCTCCACCCGGACCTGCGAGTTGGGGTGGACGAAGCCGTGCGGTTCGTACTCGAAAAGCGCCCAGCACCACGCAAACGCCTCGCCCTTCGTGAGCCCGGCCCAGCGCCCCTCGGTGATCAGCGAATCAGCGTCGGGCATCGCGTACGCCTGCTCAACCCGCGCGCTCCCCTCTTCACGGAGGGTCTCAGCGGTGATCCGCTCTTCTTCTTCGCCGGCGCGAACAGCGTCAGCTGCCGCGGCCTCGATCAGTGCGGCGAAGTCGTCAAGTGACAGCGTGGCGCCGTTGTCACCGCCAGCGAATGCAACCGGCGGGTGCTCGCGCAAGATCTTCAGCAGCGACGCTCTCACGCGGTTCCCGAAACGAGTGCCGGGTTTGACCCCAGAGTAACCAAGCCCGATCCGGCTCCACCAGTCTTGGTCGGTCTCAAATGAAAAATGATGTGCAGACACGGAGCTCACGCCCCTTTCTTGGGGCAAGCGCCCCATCGAATCTTGCTCCATGAGATTTCATGAAGCCCGTTCTTCCCCTGGGACACCCGGGAATCGATGGATTCGGGTTGTCGCGTAACCGGCCAGGTACCTACGGTTACGACTCTTGAACGTGGAAGTGATCGTAGCACACAAAACGATCCGCTGTCACGGGTCGCCTTGGTCGCCTTGGTCGCCTTGATGAGGGCTACATCGCGTCGATGAGATCCCGAACGGCCTGCGAGATGCTCGTGCTGTGGGAGTGTGCGTAGTGTTCGAGTTTCGCGCGGCGCGCAGCATCGAGCCGCACAGTCACCGGGCGCACATCGGTTCCGACGCTGACGGGTCGACCGGGGCGTGACGGGCCGAGGTGGTCGCCGGTGTATCCCGCTTCGGATTCGTCCTCTGCCGCCCAGCGCTCAATTTGCTCATCGGTGAACTCAACCCCGTTTACATCGGTGTACGTGCTCATGACGCTACCTCCTTGCTCCAAGGCCTACCTCGATCAGAACTTTCTTTGTGGCAGGCATTGCGTGATAGATGAACCAACCATCCGGTTCGTCTTCCACTGCGACATATTCCAGGAGTCGGCCTGCGCCGTCGGCGCCCACACCATTTATTTATGTAAGACATAATTAATCTAAGGCGTAAACGGGCCTGTGTCTAGCGGTCGAGCCAGTGCCTTGTGGCGAGCACAAGCGCTGCAACACCGCGCTGCAGCGTCGGATCGATGACGGGTGCGTAGTGCGGTGAGTGGTTCGACGGCACATCGGTGTGGACCGTTCCCGCCGCCTCCGCCGCGGCGTACTCCGCGGCGTCGTGACCGCCGAGCATCCAGTACCCAAGCGGCACCCCCGTGGCTGTGGCGAGCACTCCGACGTCTTCGCTTCCGGAGAGCGCGCCGGGTGCGAAAAACGCGTCCTCCCCGAAGGCGTCAACAAAGACCGCGTTCAGTTCCTCCGTGATCTCCGGGTCGTTATAGGTGACCGGGAAACGGTCACCGAACTCAATCTTCGGTGGCCTTGGAGCGTTTGACGCCGCGGCCTCGGCCTCGATAACGCGCTGGATTCCCGCAACCAGGCGCTCGCGCACGGTCTCGCTGAAGCTGCGGACGCTCAGCCCGAGCGAGGCGGACTCCGGGATGATGTTGTTTTTGCTCCCGGCCTCGATCCGCCCGACAGTCACAACCGCGGTGTCACGCGGGCTGATCTCCCGCGACACCACGGTTTGTAAACGCATCACCGTGGCCGCCGCCATCACCACCGGGTCGATCGTTGTCTCCGGTTCCGAGCCGTGACCGCCCCTGCCGGAGGCGGAGGTGGAGTCGATCTGGCGGTCGGCCACCCGGTTCGCCAAGACGGTCGAGAACCAGCCCGGGTATGTGCCACCATCGGATTTTGAGGCGAGCCTGGATTCGGTACGCCCCGCCGATTACAGCGACGTCGGCCAAGCCCACGCCCTAACCAAGGCCTATCCGGACTCGCTGCGCTACTCGGAGGCCACGGATTGGCTCGTCTATTACGACGGTGTCTGGTACGAATCCGCTCCCGCTGCCCAAGCCGTCGCCCAGGAGCTCACCGAACGCCAACTGGCCGAGGCCCACGAGCTGCTCGAAGACGCCAAAGACCAGCTCGCTGCCACGGGGGCTGCCATGTTGTTGGCGTCGATGTCGAAGGCGAAAGCCCAGGCCATGTTTAACGCCGCCCAACAGGAGGCGTTCGCCGCGTTCGAGGACGCGAAAACCTATGCGGCCTACGCGCTCAAACGCCGAGAATCACGCGGGATCACCAACTGCCTGAAAGAAGCCCGCCCCATGCTGCTGACCACCCCTGAGCAGCTCGATGCCGACCCGTATCTGCTCAACACCCCATCAGGCACCTACGATCTGCGCCACGGGACCATGTCGCGCCACGACCATGATCCGGCGGATCTGGTGACCAAGCAGACCAGCCTCGACCCGGGCACCGACGGCGCGCACCTGTGGCAGGAAGCCCTCGAGGTGTTCTTCCAAGGCGATGCCGAGCTCATCGCCTACGTGCAGCGCATCGTCGGCTTGGCTGCGATCGGGCAGGTCTTCGTCGAAGCCCTCGTCATCGCTTACGGAGATGGTCGCAACGGCAAATCGACGTTCTGGAACACCATCGCCAGAGTCTTAGGCACGTATGCAGGCAACATGAGTGCTGATGTGCTCACGATCGGTGGGATGCGCAACGTCAAACCGGAGCTGGCTGAGGCCAAAGGCAAACGCCTCATCATCTCCGCCGAGTCCGAAGAAGGCGTGCGCATGTCCACCTCCGTGGTCAAGCAGCTGGCTTCCACCGATCAGATCTACGCGGAGAAGAAATACAAGGCACCGTTTGCCTTCACCCCGTCGCACACCTTGATTCTCTACACGAACCATCTGCCACGGGTGGGTGCGATGGATGCGGGCATCTGGCGCAGGCTCATCGTCATTCCCTTCGAGGCGAAGATCGAAGGCACATCCGACATCAAGAACTATGCCGACTACCTCTACACGCAGGCAGGCGGGGCGATCCTGGCCTGGATTATGGAGGGCGCGCGCCTCATCCACGCCGAGGACTACCACCTCAAGGCTCCTGCCCGAGTGGTGGAGGCATCGGCGGCGTATCGGGAAGAGAACAACTGGTTCGCTCAGTTCCTTGACGCCAACTGCGACCTTGACCCGGGGCTGTCGGAACGGGCCGGGGATTTGTATCAGGCCTATCGGGCGTGGGCGATGTCGACCTCCGGGTGGGCGCGTCCCATGGTCGATTTCAACGCCACCGTCGAACACCACGGCTTCACACGTAAAAGGACGATGCACGGCATGTTCGTCCACGGTTTGGCCTTGAAGAACGAGTTCGACAACTAATTCAGACGGGCCTTATGACGACCTATGACGACCCATATGTGAGTTTGCTATAGGGCAGAAAATATAGCCCTTAGGAAAAGTCCATATCGCATCGTCATAGGTCGTCATGGGCCTCTCACACGAGAGGACATGAACCATGAACGAGCAAGCAATCGAACAACACTTGAAAAAAGCCGTTGAGGCGATCGGTGGCCTGTGCTGGAAATTCACCAGCCCCGGCACCGCAGGGGTCCCAGACCGCATCTGCATCCATCGCGGACGCGTCATCTTCGTCGAACTCAAAGCACCCGGACGCCTCCCACGCCCCATCCAACGCCGCCGCATCCAGCAACTCACAGACCACGGCATGGACGTGATCATCGTCGACAGCATCGAAGGCGCAAAGGAGGTGGCTGATGCGCTACGAGCCGCATGACTACCAACAACTGGCCACCGCCTTCGTTGAAGACCACCCGCAGGCCGCGATCCTGCTCGGGATGGGGCTAGGCAAGACGGTGATCACCTTGACGGCAATCTGGAACCTGCTGCTGGACTCCTTCCACGCCCGCCGCGTCCTCATCGTCGCACCCCTGCGAGTCGCCCGCGACACCTGGCCCGCCGAGGCCACCAAATGGGACCACCTGGCAGGACTCACCATTGCCGTCGCCGTCGGGTCGAAAACCCAGCGGGTGGACGCGCTTGCCGCCGAGGCGATGGTGACCGTCATCAACCGCGAAAACGTGCCCTGGCTGGTGCGCCACCTCGGCAAAGCCTGGCCGTTCGACATGGTCGTCATCGACCAGCTGAGCTCGTTTAAGAACCACCGGGCGCAACGGTTCAAAGCACTCGCCGCCGTGCGGCCACGTCTCACCCGGATCGTGGGACTGACCGGCACGCCAGCAGCCAACGGGCTGATGGACCTGTGGGCGCAGTTCCGTCTCCTTGATGAGGGCCAGCGCCTCGGCAGGTTCATCACCCACTACCGCAACCGCTGGTTCGTACCCGATCGGCGAAACGGCCAGCAGATCTTCACCTACAAGCCCGCACCCGGTGCCGAGGACGAGATCTACGAGGCGATCAGCGACATCACCTTGTCGATGCGCACCACCGACTACCTGCGCCTGCCCGAGCTGACGGTCACCACGACGCTCGTCGACCTCGAACCGAAGGAGCTCAAAGCCTACGAGCGGTTGCGAGATGAGATGGTGCTCGACCTCGACGGGCAGGTCATCGATGCCGCGAACGCCGCAGCACTGTCAGGCAAGCTGCTACAGCTGGCCTCCGGTGCGATCTACGACGAGGACGGCAACACCGTGGTGGTGCACGACCGCAAGCTCGACGCGCTCGAAGACCTCGTGGAGGCGGCCAACGGCCAGCCGCTGCTCGTGGCCTACTGGTTCAAACACGACCGTGAGCGCATCACCGAACGCTTCCCTGGGGCCCGCGAGCTGAAAACCAGTACCGACATCAAAGCGTGGAACGCCCGCGAGATTCCGCTGGCGCTCATCCACCCGGCCTCAGCCGGACACGGGCTCAACCTCCAGCAAGGCGGCAACCTCCTGGTCTGGTTCTCCCTGACCTGGTCCTTGGAGCTCTACCAACAGACCAACGCAAGGCTCTACCGCCAGGGACAAGACCAGCCGGTGACGATCACCCACCTGGCTGCGGACGAAACGATCGACAATGCGGTGCTTGCCGCGTTGAAGAACAAAGACACAACCCAGGCCGCGTTAATCGACGCGGTCGCCACAACCCTTGGAAAGCAGGCACACTCATGAACGACCACCCCATCTGGGACTACTTCGACTACCGCAAAGCCGCCATCAGCGTGCTTCAGGACTACGCAACCCAAGCCATCATCCTGAGCCAAGGCGATAGCCACGCCGAAGAGCTCAAAACCTCGCTGACTTCCATCGCCTCGCCCCGTATCGACGGGCTGCCACGGGGCAACAACCCGCACGCCGGTGAAGCAAGAGTCTGCTCAATCCTCGACAACCTCGACGCGTTCAAAGCCCGCAACCAAAAGGCGCAGGCCTACATGGATTGGTTCAACCCGGCCTGGGAAAACCTCAGCGACGATGACCGGCTGGTCCTCGAGGTCTTCTTCCTCGACGACCTCTCCGCCGAGGACGCCGCCGTCAAAGTTGCCGAGCACTTCTACGTCGAACGCAAGACTGCCTTCGCCAAGAAGCAGCGCGCCCTTGCCCGCTTCGCGCGTCTCTTGTTCGGCAGAGACTGAAGCATTGGCGCGCATGAGTGTCGTAAAGAGGGGATGACTTTCAGGGTGTGCCTGTCGCATGCTGTAAGTGGTTGAAAAGTAGGTCCCGACCCCCAGACGAATCATCACGGTTCGTCTGGGGGTCGTTGCCATGAACGACAAGGGTGGTGAGACGGATGCCTTTCAAACCCAAGCGCCCGTGCTCCCACCCCGGCTGCCCCGAGCTGACCGAGACGCGGTTCTGCCCCGAGCACGCCCGCGCCGAGGACACCCGCTACCGGACCTACCAGCGCGACCCGAAAATCAACCGACGCTACGACCACCGGTGGCGAAAGATCCGCGCGGCCTACGTCGAAGCCCACCCGTTGTGCGAGGACTGCCTGGCCCGTGGCCGGTACACGCCCGTGGCTGAGGTCCACCACGTGATCCCGCTCGAACACGGCGGCACCCACGACGAGTCGAACCTGCGCTCGCTGTGCAAGCCGTGCCACTCGCGCCAGTCCGCACTCGATGGCGACCGGTGGCGGCAAGCCCCTCGGGTCTACAGCTACTAAAAAGCGCTGTGTACCCGCCTGTCGCAGCCTACCTGCCGACCCTCACCTGTGCCGACTTCGTGGCCGCTGGCCCGGCACGAGGCGACGTGGCGCGCTTGGCGAGTGGGTGGGGGCGAGCGGATCTCTACAGCTGGGCCGCTCCTCAGCGGGCGGGGCCAACCGTGCGCAAAACCGCCGAATCAAACGGGGTATTGACCCCTCACGCCCTCCACACCAGGGCACGATGCCCCAGGAAGGAGGCGAGACCATGGCCAAAGACGGCACCAACAGGGGCGGACGCAGGGTGCGCGCTGGGGCGAAACCCGAGGCGCTTTCCGACAAGCTCGCCACAGGTCGCCCCGCCACCCGGCTCACCACACCGGCCGAGCTCGATGTGTTCGACCTGGACGGCATCGACATCGGCGACGGTGCGCTGCTCGCAGGCGAGCCGATGCCAGAACCCGGCGAATATCTGTCGGCTGAGCAGCGTGACGGCCAACCGCTCGGCGCGGATTTGGTCTACCGGGAGACGTGGAGCTGGCTGGATGAACGTGGTTGCACCGAGTTCGTCTCCAAACGGCTCATTGAGCAGTACGCGCAGGCGTTCGCCCGCTACATCCAGTGTGAGCAGGCGATTGCCAAGTTCGGTCTGCTCGGCAAACACCCCACCACGGGAGCTGCGATCGCCAGCCCGTTCGTGGCCATGTCGCAGTCGTTCGGCAAGCAGGCCAACGTGTACTGGTACGAGATTGTTATGTCCATAGGGTTTTTGGACACGGAGTCCGGTGTCTTTTTGGACACGGGCTCCATGGTGTTTTTGGACACACTTCTAGTGGCTCATGGTTGTAGCCTGCGTTTCGGCCGGGG
>NZ_JASPJJ010000022.1:0-19259 GCF_030232825.1 Corynebacterium sp. MSK044 | reverse complement strand
GGAGGACGCCTACTATCAACGATCAGGCGCTCAAACGTTAGGCGTTCAATAAGCGGAACGAAAACCAGGACGCTTCACCTTGCCGAAAGTGGCATAAACCTTTGGCGCGGCAGGATTGACCTACACTGTGTGTGTTGTCGTGAGGGCACTAAAAATCGGTCCTGTAGATGTTCTGTGCAATGCATCACATATTCGATTTTCTTTTGTGGTGGTTGTCGGTTTTTGCGTGTGTACTTGCTGGAGTGTGGGTCCAGTGATGTTTGGGAATGCGCTTCTGGTGCAGGCAGGGGGCAAAATTGTCTTTACACACTCCACGAATTGTCACAGTCTGAACTCGGTGACTTGATTGCGGTTTTTGGACTTGTCATTTCAATTGACCTAAGGGGTTGCTTGGATCGGATGAAAAGCTTCGGGCCGTAAACTCTTGTCCGTTAGGCGTGTGGTGTTGAGTAGCTTTAGCATCTGTTTAATTCGCATCTGCCGGTATTCGACGTCTGTTTTGGCCGGGAAATCCGCTCCGACGTTGTTCGACGGTAGCGTCTGCGATGGGCACCCACCGGGACTCAGCATGTTCGGTCCGCGTGGGTTCAGTGTCTGCGGGTAGGGAACAGTAGAACGTCGACAAGCGAACACTGCCAAAGTCGTACTCGTACTCGGTTGTGGTGATGTGATTTCCCACGGTGGCGTCGACAAGCAGCTCCTCTTTGAGCTCCCGGGCGAGCGACTCCTCCGGTGTTTCACCGGCCTCAATCTTCCCGCCGGGGAATTCCCACTTGCCGGCGAGGGCCTTGCCTTCACCGCGCCGGGCTGAGAAGACGGTGCCGTTGCGGAGGATGACGGCGCCGGTGACGCCGATAAGCTTTGGCATGCGTTTCATCGTAGGGCAGGGGCTGGGGAATTAAACGGGAAGCTCGCCAACACGCTCTGCGGGCACGGCGACGACGGTCTCGGGGCTGTCCTTCGGGCCGCAGGAGGGGTATTTGTTGAACTTCTGGTCCTCGTCGCCAGGGAAGAGGAAGTTGTTGCCGCCGCAGAACCAACCGTTCGGGGCATCCCAGAATGCGCCGGAGCCTTGGGGTGGGGTGCCGGAGGGGGAGCCAGACATGTAGTCGTTGAAGACGGTCATGGCTTCGTCGCAGCTGAGGCCGTCGTTAAGCGTGACGATGGTGAACGAATCGACCTCACCACAGATGGTGCCGGCAGGGTCGAGGTCGTCGTCAGGTTTTTCTTCGGCGGGCTTTTCCTCGGTGGTTTTCTCTTCGGAGGGCTTCTCCTCGTGCGACTCGGGCTGGGCCGCAGAGGAGGCTTCAGCGACGGTTGTCAGCGCTGGTTCGGCGAGCTCGTCGGTGGAGGAGCAGCCGGTGAGGACTAGGCCGGTGGCGGCGAGGGTAATGAGGGGGAGAGCTTGTGATCGGGTGAAGCGCATAGGAACACAGTGTAGGCAGAAGTGTTTGTTGCAATCAGGGGGAATGCCTTGATTGGGGGGTTTCAGATGACTTAGCGTGAGACGTCTTCAAAGAGCATGCGGGTGGGGCCCTGCCAGAAATTCATTTTTGTAATCCGCTGGGCTCTTGCCACGAAATAGCTATAGGGCCATGGGTAGCGTACTGTTTGCGATTGATGAATATTGATGAATCCGCCGCTGAAGACCAGCAGGCGATGCCCCCGGTAGAAGCCGGGGAAGAGATGGGGACCGGCACTGAGGCCGGCGCGAACGAAGAAACTGACAACAACGAAAACAACGAGAATGTTGCGGACGGGGAGACGTCGACAAGCGGCTTTGACGGCCTTGACCTCCCGGGCGATGTCATTGACGCGGTGAAGAAGGTCGGCTTTGAAACGCCGTCGCAGATTCAGGCGCAGACGATTCCGTTGCTGATGGAAGGCCGCGATGTGGTCGGCCTTGCGCAGACCGGTACGGGTAAGACGGCGGCGTTTGCGCTGCCGATTCTGGCGCGCATCGATAAGAAGGCCCGCCATCCGCAGGCCCTCGTGCTTGCGCCGACGCGTGAGCTGGCGCTGCAGGTGTCTGATTCCTTCCAGTCTTTCGCTGATCACCTGGGTGGCATTTCGGTGCTGCCGATCTATGGTGGCCAGGCATACGGCATTCAGCTGTCCGGTCTGCGTCGTGGTGCGCAGATCATCGTCGGTACGCCTGGTCGTGTGATCGACCACCTGGAGAAGGGCTCGCTGGACATCTCTGATCTACGTTTCCTCGTGCTCGACGAGGCGGACGAGATGCTCAACATGGGCTTCCAGGAAGACGTGGAGCGCATTCTTGAGGACACGCCGGATGAGAAGCAGGTGGCGCTGTTCTCCGCGACGATGCCGAATGGCATTCGCCGCCTGTCCAAGCAGTACCTTGACGATCCTGCTGAGGTCACCGTCAAGGCGAAGACGCGCACCAACACCAACATCACGCAGCGCTACCTGTTCACCGCGCACCGCAACAAGCTCGACGCCATCACCCGCATCCTTGAGGTGACAGAGTTCGAGGCCATGATCGTGTTCGTGCGCACCAAGCACGAAACCGAAGAGCTCGCTGAGAAGCTGCGCGCACGCGGATTCTCTGCAGCAGCTATCAACGGTGACATCGCTCAGCAGCAGCGTGAGCGCACCGTCGATCAGCTTCGCGACGGTCGCCTGGACATCCTCGTCGCCACCGACGTTGCCGCGCGTGGCCTGGATGTTGAGCGCATCTCCCACGTGCTCAACTACGACATCCCGAACGACACCGAGAGCTACGTCCACCGCATCGGCCGCACTGGCCGTGCCGGCCGTACCGGTGAGGCGATCCTGTTTGTCACCCCGCGCGAGCGCCGTATGCTGCGCTCCATTGAGAAGGTGACCGGCGCCAAGATCGAAGAGATGGAACTGCCGACGGTCGACGAGGTCAACGACTCCCGCAAGTCCAAGTTCGCTGACTCCATCACCGAGTCCCTGGAAGATTCCCAGCTGGACCTCTTCCGCGCACTCGTGCGCAGCTACTCCACGGAACACGACGTGCCCATGGAAGACATCGCTGCCGCACTGGCCGCGCAGACCTCTGGCGACGAGTTCCTGATGAAGGAGCCGCCGAAGGACAAGCGCGATCGACGTGACCGCGAGCGCTGGGACCGTGATGACCGCCGTGACCGCGAGCGTGGCGACCGGTTTGATCGCGGTGGCCGTGGGGGCCGTGATCGTGGCGATCGTGGTGGCCGTGGGCGCTTCCACAACGATGACGTCAACTTTGACACCTACCGCCTTGACGTGGGCAAGCGCCAGCACGTCCGCCCAGGTGCCATCGTTGGTGCCCTAGCTAACGAAGGTGGTCTGACCAACCGTGACTTCGGCCGCATCACCATTGGCGGCGACTTCACCCTCGTCGAGCTGCCCAAGGACATGGACCGTAAGGTCCTCGACCGCCTGAAGGACACCCGCATCTCCGGCCAGCTGATCAACATTCAGCCGGACACTGGCGGTCCGTCCCGTGATCGCGGTGGCCGTGGTGGGCGCGGTGGTTATCGTGGCGATCGTGGTGGCCGTGGAGGTTACCGCGGTGATCGTGGCGACCGCGGTGATCGCAGTGGCTACCGTGGCAAGGGTCGCGGCAAGCGTGACTGGAGGGACTAACGCCTTTAGGTTGCTGCCTTCGCGGTAGTGGCCTTCCCGCTTGTAGCTGGGAGCGTCAGTGGAATCGTGTTATTGATTCTGCTGGCGCTCTTTTTCATATGCTGGTGCGCAGACAGATTGGCCAGCAGGAGTGGTCTCTATGCGGGGGAGACAATGTAGGGCATGTTGATGGTGATCATTATCGTGGCCGGTCTTGCGGTCATCTCTGGTGCTCTGACTGCCGTTTTGCAATCGCGCTAGTAAATACCCTCGGACGTGCGACAGCCCGCGCGCCGGCCGGCCAGTACTTTGGCAGTGTTAGGTGCGATAACCTGCGTCCTGTTTTTGCTTTCGTATGTTGTGTATGTCTTGAGTTAAGAGATAAAGAAAAGCGGTGCCCGTAGTGGGCACCGCTTCAGTCTTTGTGTCTTCGTGTGCTGGGGACTTAAGCCGGGGACGGCAGGAACATCAGGATGAGCACGAGGACCCAGAGCAGGTTGAAGATGCCGGCGCCGGCAGCGGCCTTGACGCGGGCGGACTCGAAGTTGGTTGCCACGTCGCGGGCGTCAGCTTCCGCCGGGTCGAGGGCGCCCAGGGAGCCCACGATCTTGCGCTGCTGCGGGATGACCATTGCAAACAGGAAGCCCCACGCCAGCACCGACAGGACAATGGCGGTGTGGAGGAAGTAGTTAGACCGGTAGGTCTCAAAATCAAAGGCCAAGACGGCGGCTCCAAGGAGCGGGGCGAGAATCGAGATCAAGCCGTAGGTAGTGGAGGTGCGGTGCAGAAGGGCCGCGCGGCCGATTGCCTGGGCGTCGCCGGTGTTGGCTTGAGTAGCTGCCTTCGGGAAAGCGGACGTGGCCACCATGACGGGGCCGATCAAAATGATCGCGGCGGCGACGTGCAGGAAGATGAGGAAGGTGTTCATGAGTCACCACTTTACGGGGTGGGGCGGGTTTTGTATGCGGTGCGTGGGTGTTGGCGTGGGGTGGCTGTGTAAAAGCTTACATTGCAGGGGTAACTATCAAAGGGCAGAAACTTGTGACCTGCGGGTTCAGGATTGTAGTTGCGGTGGCATGTAAAATTTTGCACACGCTTTTCGACGGAGCCTGGATTCGTGGCGCCACCCACCCTCCTTCAGAACGGCAACGCCGGCAACCCGAGTAAAGCCGGAAGGGTAGCGCAGGCCCGGCGCATGGCGGCTTTGTCGGCGCGGGTGACGGGGAGGTCGTAGGCGTTAGCCACGGCGGCGAGGCGACGAGAGTAGTCGCAGCGGTAGGACCGGGCGGTGGGGAGCCACTGGCTGGGGAGTTTGTCGGACTTGGCTTGGTTGGCGGCAGAGGATGTGACGATGAGGTTGGCAGGGTCGTTGGCAAAAGTGAGGCGTTTTTCGTCGGGCCAGGAGTGGGCGCCCATGTCCCAGGCGGCGCGGAGGGGAAAGAGGTGGTCGAGTTCCACGTCGGAAGGTGGGAGTGGGTCGCCGGTGTAGGGGTCCGTGATGGTCACGGGTTCCCACTGGGTGTAGGGCACGGAGCAGGTTGACTGGTTGTATGCAGCGGCCATGGCCGTTTCCCGGGTGGTGCAGCCGGTGGGTTGGTAAGCCCAGCCGTCGCCGAACTGCGCCCGAGAGTAATCGGGGACTGTGGGGCGGGAGGGGACTGTTGAGGTGGCGCTGATAGGCGGTGTGTGAACAAACGGAAGGGGCACGACCGCAAGCGTGAATGCGGTCAGTGCCCCTAGATAAATGTGGAAGGGCTTCATACCTCCTTAGACTGCGTCAGAGCCGGTTTGGTTCCCTTCGGGTGCAGAAATGTTGGAAAGTGCCTGGTGGAAGTCTGCTTCTGGGTGAGCAATCGCGTAGTCCATGACCTTGACATGACGGTCAAACTCGGCCTCAGATGCGGCAGAGGGTTTGGTGGCCAGGGAGACCAGGATCATGGCGATGGTGGCGAACGCGAAGCCCGGAACCATCTCGTAGATAAGAGCCGAGGTGGCGGGCAGCGAACCCCAGATGAACACGGTGAGAGCGCCCACGATCATGCCGGCCATAGCACCCTGCGAGGTGAGGTGACGCCAGTACAGGGAGGCGATGACCACGGGGCCGAACGCAGAACCGAAGCCAGCCCAGGCGAAGGCGACGAGGCCAAGGATGGTGTCGGACGGGTTGAGGGCCATGACCATGCCCAGGATGGCCACGAGGATGACCATCGTGCGGGAAGCGATGAGCAGAGCGGACTGGGAGGGCTCCTTCTTGGAAAAGACCTTGAACAGGTCCTCCACTAGTGCGGAGGAGGTGACTAGGAGCTGGGAGGACATGGTGGACATGATGGCGGCCAGAACCGCGGTGAGAACCAGACCAGCAATGAGCGGGTGGAACAAGATGCGGGTCATGTCCAGGAAGATGGTTTCAAAGCCCTTTTGGTCAGTCACGGAGTGTGCCGTCTGGCCGAAGTAGCTTGCACCGATGATGGCGGTGAAGATGGCGCCGAGGAAGCAGACACCCACCCAGATGAGGCCGGAGTTGCGGCCAGAGCGAGCTTCAGCTGGGCTGCGCAGTGCCATGAAGCGGGTGACAATGTGGGGCTGGCCCATGTAGCCCAGGCCCCATGCCAGGTTGCCGATGATGGCGGCGGCGGACACACCCGTGAAGAAGTTGAAGAAGTCTGGGTTGCCTTCCGGCCATGGACCGTAGGCGTGGTTGGTGGGGTAGGAGAAGATGTCGCCGGGGTTGTCAATGGCCAGCAGCGCCATGATGGGCACGATGGCCAGTGCAGCGAACATGAGCACGCCTTGGGCAACGTCGGTGTAGGACACCGCGAAGAAGCCACCGATGAAGGTGTAGATCACCGTGATGATGCCAACGATGAGCAGGCCGGTGACGTAGTCGCCCTGGAAGGTGGACTCGAAGTAGCGGCCGCCCGCAACCATGCCGGAGGAGACGTAGAAGGTGAAGAAGAAGATGATGATCAGGGCGGCGATGACGCGCAGAGCACGTGACTGATCATGCGTGCGGTTTTCGAAGAAGCTGGGCAGGGTGATCGAGTTGTTGGCCACCTCGGAGTAGGCACGCAGGCGTGGGGCCACCCACTGCCAGTTGGCCCATGTGCCGAGGAAGAGGCCGATGACGATCCACAGCTCACTCATGCCGGAGACGAACAGGGCGCCAGGCAGACCCATGAGGAGCCAGCCGGACATGTCGGAGGCACCGGCGGAGATACCCGCGACGAAGGCGGGGAGGTCGCGGCCACCGATGACGTAGTCGCCGTAGGCGGTGGTTTTGCGCCAGCCGTAGTAGCCGATGCCGAGCATGACGGCGAAGTAGGTGACGACGGCGATGATGATCCAGGTGTTATCAGACATGCGCACGTCCTTTCTGCATAGATCTGCTTAGAGGGCAAGAGAAAATGTCACACCTGTCATCTGACAGGTGGAAAGTGTGGTCAGAATATCGCACGAGGGGTGTGGGCGGGATCACCGGCTCTTTTTTGAAGGAATGCTTAGGGAGGTCAGTGTCGCGCTGTGGTGGTAGAAAAGACCTTATGCCTAAATTCCTTCTGCACGGCCTGTGGTTGCCCGGGTCTGGTCTCAACCTGTGGGTTGAGCGTGTGGAGGGGCACAAGATTGTTATGCCGTCTCAAGTGCCCGCTGGGACGTTTCCCGCTGTGGTGGAAAGTTTCTTGGAGGATGCGCGTTTCCGGCGCCGTGATTCGGTGAAGCTGCAAACCCCGAAGGGCAAACAGTTGCACCTCAAGGTTCCCACCGCGGCGTTCTCACCGTCAGACACAGTGCAGTTCCTCAGCACCGTGTCCATGCTGGATGAGAATTCCCCGGCAGCCACCGCGGCGCAGCGGGAAGCCATCGCACCAGACCTGTACTGGATCATTCGTCTGTACAACGGTTTGATTCGGTTTGTTCGTGCTGGGCGCGTGAGCATTCATGTGCGCCCGATCGAGGGGCTGTGGTTCCCCGAGTGGAAGTTGGGAACGGGGCTGGAGGAGCGCGGGTGGCTCGCCGCGATGATTGCTGCCGCGCCGGGGGTGATCACCGCGAACAACATGAATTTGGACGAGGATGTAGCCACCAACCTGGTCCATTGGATCGCCACGGCGTTGCTGGCCGATGAGCATGAGCAGTCCCGCGTGTACCCGTGGCATGATTTCGCGGAGGCGCTGCTCACGTCGTCCGCTTTGCGTCGAGGCGGCTCGGATGTGTCGAAGCAGATCGCGCAGTGGAACGGGTCCATCACCGCGGTCAATGTGCAGCTCGTGTTCATCGTGGAGGAACCAGTCGATGAGCAGCTTATCCGCGACGCTGGGGACCCCACCGAAACTCTCACCACATCCGAGGCCCTGCAGTGGCCTGTTCGTGCGCAGGTGCGCGCCGGTGGGGACGCGCCGCGCCCGATTCGGGTCAGCGAATTAGATCGGGCCTCCCTGTCGAGTTTGCGGGATCAATTGCGCAAGGCAGTGACGGTGACTGACCTGTTGGATCCGGATAAGCATCCACGCCATCCCTTCACACCGACGACTGAGCGTGATGGTGATTGGGATTCCTACTTGTCCACCGAGGAGATCATGCGCTTGGTGGGCACAACTGCGAGCCTTTTGAGTGCACATGGCGTGAAGATCATGTTGCCGGCGGCGTGGCAGCGCATGGAAACAACGGCGAAGTTGACGGTGTCCGAACCGGATTCAGGGGATCCGGGGGCCGTACGCCGCTTTGGTGTGGATCAGCTGGTGGCCTATGACTGGAAGCTGGCGCTGGGTGATACAGAACTCACTGAGTCGGAGATGCGCCGCCTGGTCAGCTCTAAGTCAGGACTCATCAATTTGCGTGGCCAGTGGGTGCTGGCAGATACCCGCAGTTTGGCTAAGTCCCGGAAATACATCGAGTCCCTGAACAAGAAGGAAGTGGACTCAGGTCTGATCACCGCCGAGGAGCTCCGCCAGTTGGCGTTGGAGGCATCCACGGAGCATGACGGTGGTGGCTTGGACATCATCGGGGATGCCCATTCCCCTGTATGGATGCAAGCTCTCATCGGTGGCACGGACCGGCCGGCCCCCACCCGCCAAGAGATCCCAGACACGGTGCATGCGGAGCTGAGGGATTATCAGCGCAGGGGAGTGGATTGGCTCTATTTCATGTCACGTAATCAGCTCGGCGCTGTGCTTGCGGATGACATGGGCTTGGGCAAGACCCTGCAACTTCTCACCTTGCTGGCTGTTGAAGCCGAAAAGGGTGAGAAAACCGGACCCACACTCGTCGTTGCACCGACATCGGTGGTGGGCAACTGGGCGCGGGAGGCGCAGCGCTTCGTACCGGACCTCAAGGTCGGTGTTCACCATGGTTCCGGCCGTCTCAAGGGAGACGAGCTCGTTGAGTGGATCGGAGACCTTGATCTGCTCATCACGTCCTACGGCGTTGTGGGGCGGGATTACCTCACCCTCAGTGAAGTGGAATGGGACCACGTGGTGTTGGATGAGGCGCAGGCGATTAAGAATGCGGCAACGAAGGCGTCGAAAAGCGTGCGTGCGATTGGTGCACGTCACCGCATCGCGCTAACCGGCACGCCAGTGGAGAATCGACTGGCTGAATTGCGCAGCATCCTTGATTTTGTGAACCCGGGAATTCTGGGGTCCCAGGCATTTTTCCGCAACCACTTTGCCAAGGTGATTGAATCGCGCCGGGATGAGGAGCTGGCCAATGCCATGCAGGAGCGTCTGCAGCGATTGACCTCGCCTTTTGTGCTGCGGCGACTGAAATCGGATCCCGCGATCGTGGGTGACCTACCGGAGAAAACTGAGCAAGTGGTCACGGTGGATATGACGCCTGAGCAGGCTGCCTTGTACACCGCGCTGGTGGAGGCAATGCAGAAGGAACTGGAGGAGCGCACGGGTATCGGGCGAAAGGGGCTGGTGCTGTCTACCATCACGCGGATCAAGCAGATTTGTAACCACCCGGCGCACTACCTGGCTGATGGCTCGCCGGTGACGGAGAAGGGCAAGCACCGCTCCGGCAAGGTGGCCATGCTCATGGAGCTCATCGAGCAAGCGATTGAGACTGATCAGCGCGTGCTCGTGTTCACCCAGTACAAGGCTTTTGGTGACATCCTGCAGCCCTACTTGAGTGACAGGCTGGGGCACATTATTCCGTTCCTGCATGGTGGAGTGAGTAAGGCAGCGCGCGATGAGATGGTGGCCACATTCCAGGACCCGAATGGTCCGCGAGCGATGATCTTGTCTCTGCGTGCCGGTGGCACCGGTTTGAACCTCACCGCTGCTTCGATGGTCATTCACATGGACCGGTGGTGGAACCCGGCGGTGGAAAACCAGGCCACGGACCGGGCGTACCGCATTGGGCAGGACCGCAACGTGCAGGTGTACAAGATGATCACGCGCGGGACCATGGAGGAGTCTATCCAGGACATCTTGGACGGCAAATTGCAGCTCGCCGGCGCTGTGATCGGGGAAGGTGAAGGCTGGATCACTGAGCTAGACACAGAGGATCTGGCTGCGCTGATGAGCTACCGCGATGAGGGAAAGGAGTAAAGCCATGGCACAGCGACCACACGAGGACAATGTCACCTGGGTCAACTTCAATCAGCGCAAGAAGGTCAATTCCCCGGAGGAAACGCACCGGCTTGTTGATGAGCGTGTTGAAGCACAGCAGATTAAGGATGCGTGGGCGCTGCGGCAAGGACAAGCTACGCAGCGAACTGAGTTGGAGTACAGCGACCCGGCACAGGTGTTGATGAATGCGGCTGCACGCGCCACAGACCAGGGGCGCTTTGGCAGAGGACGCAGATATGCGGATGGCGGCAATGTCCTAGAAGTCCGCGTGGAAAGCGGGCGATTCACCGGTACCGTTGCGGGATCTCAGAACGAGCCTTTCAACGTCTTGGTCATCCTCCCGTACCGCGAAGGACCGGAGATCGCGGAGGCACTGGACATGATCACCCGCCAGCCAAAACTGCTTGACCGTGCGCGCCGGGGCACGTTCGACCGCGCTTTGTTGGACATTCTCTTTGCCAGCAGCAGTGAGCGGTTCCGCTATCGCTGTGATTGCCCGGATCTTTCTGATGTGTGTAAGCACGCCGTGGCCGTGTCCATCAAGGCAGCGGAGTTGGTGGATTCGGATCCGAGCGTTGTGTTCCGCCTGCGCAACCTGGACGTGAACACGCTGGATCAACAGTTGCGTGAAACAGCGGGGCAGCGGGCAATGGCGTCCGCGGCGGAAGGATCAGAGTTTTTCTGGGCTGGCCATGAATTGCCCGATCTGCCACAGCCGAAGGTGGCCCCGATGATCGAGGATTCGGATCTGGATTTGCTGCATAAAGCGATGCAGATGATCTCTTTTACCAACATCGATCAGTTGCGTGCGGTATCAGATCTGGAGGATCTGTATGACGCGCTGACAAGAAACTAACGCGCGCATGTTCGAATGTTTCGGTGGCGTGTCGTACCCCTCTGATAGAAGTGGACAGCATGAGTGACGGGCTTGTTTTCATCCATTCTTCGGACTTCCAATTGGGAATGACACGATGGTTTCTCAATGAGGAAGCGCAATCGCGTTTCGACGACTCTCGGCTCCGCGCCATCACCCGCCTCGGCGACCTCGCCGTGGAAACAGGAGCGGAGTTCATCGTCGTCGCCGGCGATGTGTTTGATGCCAATGCCTTAAGTGAGCGCACGATGGGTCGTGCCTTGGACGCGATTGACGCGCTGCCGGTGCCCGTCTACCTGCTGCCCGGCAACCACGACCCGCTGGTGCCCGGAGCTGCCCTAGAGAAGGCGGATGCGCGCGCCAACATCACCGTGTTACGTGACAATACCCCGGTGGAGCACCGTCCCGGGGTGGAAATCGTTGGGGCGCCCCTATTGGCGCGCTATGCGTCCGAGGACTTGGCGGCCAAGGCCATTGCCGAACTGGAGCCTACGGATGCTATCCGCATTCTTGTCGCTCACGGCCAGACGGAGGGGCGCAGCGGGGATGAGTCAGAGGTCCTTCTGTCGCGCCCGAACTTGGAACGTGCGCTGAAGGATGGCGTCATTGACTACGTGGCGTTGGGGGATACCCACTCCGCAGGGCCTGTTGGTCCCAGCGGCCGGATCTGGTTCTCTGGTTCTCCGGAAACTACGGACTTTCATGATCGGCGGGAGAATGTGGCCGGGAATGAGGTGAATTCCGGGAAGGCGCTGGTGGTGAACGCGAATAAGCAAAGCGTTGAGGTGACAGAACATCAGGTGGGCGAGTGGACCTTCGAGGCGCTGCACTGGGATGTCGCTGACGGTGAGGACGTGAAGCACCTGCTGGCTGAGTTGGATGCGTACCCGGAGAAGGGACGCACGGTGGTGAAGTATTCGTTGGCAGGCACCTTGGGTTTAGAGGCCACCCGGGAGCTGGAGGCCGGTCTGGCCGAGCGTGAGCACGTGTTCGGGGCGCTGTACGAGCGTGAACGGATCATGGACCTACACCTAGAACCCAGCGATGAGGAGCTTGAGTCACTCCCGATTGCGGGCTATGCCCGTGAGGCGATGACGGAGCTCATCGACAGTGCTGCTGCCGCCCCAGCGGGAGACACAGCCACGCGTGATGCAGTGAACCTGCTGTTCCGTCTGAGTAAGGAGGCGAACTAATGCGCATCCACAACCTGGTCATTGACAACGTTCGTGGCGTTGAGCACCTTGCCCTGACGGACGTGCCGGACACCGGTGTGATTCTCATCCACGGTGATAATGAGGCCGGAAAGTCTACGATCCTCGACGCGCTCGATGCGGTGCTCACCGCGAAGCATACGTCCACCGCGGCGAATATCCGGGCGCTCAACCCTATTGGGCGCGATGAAACGCCGTCAGTAGAACTCGGGGCGACGGTGGGGCCGTACACATTCACTGTGCACAAGAGCTTTGCTAAGGGAGCCAAGGGCAAAACAGAGCTGAGGATCACAGCGCCCAAGCGTGAGGAGTTGACGGGGGAGCAGGCCCACAACCGTCTGCGGGAGATCCTCGAGGAGCACGTGGATGAGCAGCTTTTCGGCGCATTGTTTATGCGCCAAGGCTCTTTCAGCGACGTCATCGAAGCCGCTGGTATCCCTTCCTTCACCCGCGCGTTGGAGCAGACCGGAACTGATGCGGGGGCGGACACCCTTGAGGATTCGGGTCTGATGCAGAAAATGCAGAAAGAATACGAGAAGTTCTTCTCCCCGAAGTCCGGTACGGAGAAACAGAACCTCAAGGACGCTGATGCCGCGGTGGCTGCCGCGGAAGAAACCGTGCGCGAATCCGCGGCACGCAAGGCTGCCTATGAGGATGACGTGGATGAGTACGCGCGCAGTGAGCAGGAGATGCGCACCATCGCAGCCGAACTGCCCGACGCGGAGAAGGAACTCGAACAGCGCGAAGCCGAAGCTGCCCAGGCGCGTGAAGTTGCCGGCAAGCTCACTGAGGCGAAAGACAAGGCCACGCGTGCCACCACGGACCGTGAACGCGCCGAAGCGGACCAGAAATACCGCACGACGTTGACGGAGCGCGCAGAGGCAGCAGCAACGGAACTGACGGAACTGGCTGCTTTGGTGGAACCCGCGCGGCAGAAGGCCGAGGCGGAAAACGAGCGAGTGGCGGAGAAGAAGACTGCCCACGCCGATGCCCGTGAAGCACTGGTTGCTGCGCGTCAGGCCACTGCGGATAAGGAGCGCGCCCGCGAGCTTGCCATCGCGCACGAGCGGATTGGTGATGTCGAGGATCAGGTTGATGAGCTTGACCGGGTAGACAAGGAGATCGCGGATCTCGTGGCAGCCCTGCCCGCGCGTCCCGTGACGGATGATGATGTCCGCGCGATCGAGAGCGCTACCCAAAACGTGGCCTTGCAGCGCCGGCTGCTCGATGCTGCGGCTGCCCGCCTGGACCTCACCGCCACCACCGCGTCGACGGTGACCGTTGATGGGGAAGAGGTGGAAGTCGGGGTTGAGGCGACGTCCCTCGCCCTGCATGACGGTGTCCAGCTGACCATCGGTGATGTGACGTTGACCTACCGGGCTGCCCCCGGCACCACCAATGCGTCCCATGCGGTGGAGGACGCCGAGGCTGAGCTTGCGCGTGCGCTGGAGACCGCAGGATGCGAATCGCTGGAGGAAGCACGGAAACTTCGTGACGAGCACCGGGACACCACCGCCACTCTTGCCACCCACCGTGCTCGTCGCACTGACATCCTTCGCGGCAAGGAGCCAGAGGAACTACGCCAAGAGCTGGTGCGCCTGCGTGAACTTGCGGGAGTGTCCTCCGAGGACGCTGCCGGCAATGACGGTGTGATCCTCAGCGTTGAGGATGCCGATTTCGCGCTGGAAGCTGCACGCGCCACGGAGAAAGATGCGAGCGAAGCAGCGCATGTTCTTGAGGTGGAACTGGCTCAGCTGGCTGCCCAGCCTGATGCGGCGAAGCTCGCGGATATTGAAGCGCGCGTGGCCAACCACACTGCAATCCGTGATGCTGCCCAGGCTGAACTCGATGCCGCACGGGAGAAGATCAGTGATGCGGACTTGGCCACTGCCGCCGAAGAAGCGGCGCTCGCTGAAAAGGAAGCGCAGGCAGTTGTCGAGGAACTCACCGCCCAGGTTGCAGACGTTGATCCGGAGCAGGCAGAAAGCCTCCGCGAGGGCGCTGCCAACCGTGTAGCCAACCTCAGCCGGCGCTATGACGCGGCCCGCGACCGCAAGCTGGAGCTCGGTTTCCGCGTGACCAGTGCGGAAGGCGAAGCAGAGGCCCTTGACAAGGCAGAAGCCGCGTTGGAGACAGCACGGGTACGGCGCGACAGGCTGCGCCGCCAAGCCGCTGCCGTCAAGCTGCTGCATGGAACCCTTGTCGCGCACCGTGATGCGGCGCGTGCCAAGTATGCGGCTCCATTCGCTCAGGCTTTGCAGCGCTACGCGTCCCGCGTGTTTGGCCCAGGCACCGAATTCACCCTGGATGAGTCGCTGCAGGTCACCGCCCGCACGCTCGACGGCACGACGGTGGATATGAACCAGCTTTCCGGTGGCGCCAAGGAGCAGATGGCGCTGCTCACGCGATTTGCCATCGCGGACATGGTGGCGGGGAATTCACCGGATGCGATGCCAGTGGTCGTCGATGATGCCTTGGGGGCCACGGACCCCACGCGCCTGGAGTTGATGAACGCGTTGTTTACCCAAGTGGGTACACGCTCCCAGGTGTTTGTGTTGACCTGTTTCCCGCAACGCTTCGACCGTGTTGCCGCGGCCAAGAGCGCCTCGATCCAGGAGCTGAAGAGCCGGCGGTAATACGCGGGTGGATTCGCGCGGCGATCTGAGGGTTGGCTAGTCTAGGCCAGTATGACAGCCGAACCCCGCTGGCTCAGCGATGAAGAGCAGGCGTTCTGGCGGTTGCTTCTGGCAGCCGGCCGCACACTCGACCAGGTAGTGGATACCGCATTGAATGAAAGCGCGGATCTCTCCAGCCCGGAATTTGCAGTGTTGGTTACGTTGTCCGAAGCCGAGGACCGGCGCTTGCGCCTGCGTGAAGTCTGCGCGGAGCTTGGCTGGGACCGGTCCCGCACGTCCCACCAGATCACGCGCATGGAGCGCCGCGGTTTGGTGTCCAAAGAAAAAAGCCCGGGCGATGCCCGGGGCGTGATGGTGTGCCTCACCGATAGGGGGATGACTCACCTGGAGCAGGCTGCGCCTGACCATGTTGAGACGGTGCGCCGCGCGGTCTTTGACCACTTGGCCCCCGCCGATATTCCCGCGATCTCACGGTTCTTTGAGGGCATCCTGGCTGTTGACGCCAATGACGATGCGGATGCCCCCACCGCTAACTAAGCGCGCTTGATGCCGGAGCCGTCGATCTCGATGGCGATCTTCTCACCAACCAGTGCGCCGCCGGAGTTCAGCGGTGCCTCGAAGTCGATGCCGAAGTCCTTGCGGTTAATGGTGGTGCGTGCCTCAAAACCAACGCGAGTGTTGCCGTAAGGGTCAACCTCCGTGCCGAAGGTCTCCACGTCTAGGGTGACGGACTTGGTCGTGCCCTTAATGGTCAGGTCACCGGTGACGGTGCCGTTGCCGGATGCGTCGACGTCGAACGCGGTGGACACAAAGGTCATCTGCGGGTGGTTGTCGGTGTCGAAGAAGTCCTCGTTGCGCAGGTGTGCATCACGGTCAGCGTTACGCGTATCGACGGAACCCGTCTCCACCGTCGCCTCCACCTTGCTCTTTGCCGGGTTCTCCTGGTTCACGGTCAGGGTTGCCTGGAAGTCGTTGAAGTTACCGCGGACCTTGGTCACCATGGCGTGGCGCACGGTGAATCCAACGGTGGAGTGGGTGGTGTCAAGGTCGTAGGTACCGGTCAGAGTGTTGGTCATGGTGACTCCTTAAATCATTTTCCTAAAGATGTTGACGTGTCCCCAACGGGGCTGTTTTCAATAGTAAGAGCAAGACAGTGACATGTCAACAATATTTGTGAATTTTCTTCAGCGGGCCGGTTTGTCAGGTGCCAATAGGGGAGTGCTAGATTAGGGAGCGCTGTCACAGCATGTGCGGTACGCTGCACAGTTTGACTGTCTCCGTAGCTCAGTGGATTAGAGCATCGGTTTCCGGTACCGAAGGTCGCAGGTTCGAATCCTGTCGGGGACGCGTTGTCATGAGTCGCGTCATAGTTGACACTATGAGTTGCGACATCGTTGACAAACCGGCGTCATGGTTTTTATTTTCCAAGGCGCCGGTTGTGGTTTTTAGGTCAGTCGGATGTGCTGTAATGAAGGAACTGATTTTGTGGTTGAATGGCACAAGGAAACAACATCCAGCGGATCTGGCTACCGAAAGGAAGAAGGTGCATGGGCTATGACTCTCAAGATGAGGAACGCCACGGTTCGAGCACGTCGCCGGGGAGTGGACCTGATGGAGACCAATCCGCGTCCGCTGCGGACGAAAGCGCGCATGGAGGGGAACGATCCCCGGCTGACCATTTACAACGGTTGGAAAACGACATTCAGCGCGCTGGACGACAGTATCCAGAAAGCTCTCTCGACGAAGTAATCGATGCTGAGTTTGTTAGCGAACTAAAACGGCAAGTAGTAGCTAGTTCGTACATGTGGGCCGCTCCAGCACCATCGCCAGATACTCTCGAAGCCTATAACCAGGTTGATCCGACTTTCGCTGACCGTGCGATGCAAATGGCGGAGCAAAGTATTGCGGCGTCAAACCGTGAGAAGGAATGGCTTGCTAAGGGCGATGTAGACGCACTGAAGCGTGGCCAATATCTGAGCTTTGGAATGTTTGTCGCGTCTGTCGGGGCTTCATTACTTGTTTACTTCGGCGGTGGTTCGGAATTGCTCGCTGGATTATTCCTAGCGCCTCCTGTAATGCAGTTTCTTGGCAAGTTCGTTAGAACCGTC
Organism: Corynebacterium sp. MSK044; assembly: GCF_030232825.1. Taxonomy (NCBI): domain Bacteria; kingdom Bacillati; phylum Actinomycetota; class Actinomycetes; order Mycobacteriales; family Corynebacteriaceae; genus Corynebacterium; species Corynebacterium sp. MSK044. Next base: position 2,267 of record NZ_JASPJJ010000022.1, on the reverse strand, counting down.
CGTAAAGAAGAGGATGACAAGATCGACTAACCCGGTTGGGTCCGGGCATCCCTGATGCGAAGGGATCTGGTCTTTTTACGGACTTATTCGTCCGGGTTGAATTCGACTGAGTCGATGATCTCCTCGATCTCCTTATCGGACAATGTGGTGGCCGTGATCTCGAGGCCGGCGGCGCCGCCGGTGCCGGAGGAGACGAATACCCATGCGTCTTTGACGGTCTCGCCTTTGGAGCCGTTGGTTGTCCAGGTGGTCAGTTTGGCTTCGTCGGCGTTTTTGATCTTGAGGTCACGGGATTCACCGAGTTCGAAGTCGGTGCCGTGTGTGGTGCTGAACAGGGCGTTCGCCTCGAAGTGGCCCATGTTTGCCATGGCGGTGGGACCCTGTCCTTGGTTGGAGCTCATACGGGCGATGTCCGTGGGGTTGTCCAGGTCATTGGCCCATGATGTGGTGAACCCGTTCATGGTGGGCTTGAAGTCGGGGTTCTTGGTCCAGCCGTCGGGAAGTTCGATGGAGATTCGGCCTTCTTTGGCGCGCTGTGTGCCCTTGGTGTCGGACTTGGATGTGTCCTCCGAAGCCTGGGCGCTGTCTGATTCGGCGGGGCTAGAGGAACCGTCGAAAGCTCCTAGGGTGCATGAGCTCAGCAGGGTGGCGGAGGTGAAAAGAACGGTGATCGTGGCTGCAAAGGGAGCTGGTTTCATGATTCTCTCCAGATTTGGGCTTTGCCCACGAGGGTAACGGGGAATGTGAGTTGTGTCTCGTTATCTAAACGAGCGAACAGAAGGATGCAGCTAGGCTTTTGCCCATGAAACCTCAAGCGATTCTTGGAACCTTGCTCGCCGGTGCGATAGGCATTCCGGTGCTGACGGTGTTGCTCAACAGCGTTATTGGTGATCCGGAGTACTGGTCGGCGATCAGTGCGGTGACTATGGCGATGGGAGCGACGCTGGCCACCGTGTGGGTCGGTTTCCTGGATACGTACCTTTTCGTGGTCTCGCGCAGGGAGCCGGTGGGCACCGGTGTTTTGGTTACGGCCTTGGTGGGCAGCGCGATGTTGTTTATCGGGTTCGGTTCGACGGCGCTTGCCTCGTGGGAAGAGGTGCAGGCGGGTCAGGCGCTGCCGATTATTAACCTCTTTATCTTCTTGATCCCGCTGGGGCTCATCGTCGTGGCCGTTGCTTTTCTTATGGCGTTGGCCAGCAAAAACGCGGTTAGAGTCCCGCCATCGCAATGATCTGCACCAGCACGTTAGTGCACATATGCAGGATGAAGCCGGCCCACAGTGAGCGGTGCCACCGGGTGACCAGGGCGAAGGAAAGGCCAGCGAAGAACGTGTAAATGATCGCAGCCGGCGCGATATGCGCGAGCCCGAACACAAGTGAGGAGAGCAGCACGCTGGCAGCCGCGGGCATGAGGCGGTCCAGGTAGCCCATGATGAGGCGGCGGAAGACAACCTCTTCCAGGAATGGGCCGATGAGCAGATATGCACCCAGAGTGAATAGAACGAGCGCGGTGCCCTCGCCATATGTGTCTGACCGTTCACCCGGTGCCATGCCAAAAAGCGTGCCGACGATCGACGTACACACCGTCACCCCACAATCGCCGCGGGGACCTGCCACACCAGGTGCCAACCCCGTGCGCCCAGCGGACGGAACCCGAGGGGAAGACCACGGCGCTTGAGGTAGGTGACTAATGCGATGGCGGGGATGACAAGGGAGAGCACGATCAGCACCGGCATGAGGACCTTGATGCTGGTGCCGCCGCCCACATCCTTGAGGCCAAATGCGGAACCGATCAGCAGCACATAAACAGCCAGAATCGCGGCGATGCCCACGAGCATGTCTTTGAGCTGCGGACGAATGCTGAGTGGATCGGTGCGCGCGTCGGTACTTGCAGGGGGTGTGTTCATTGTGCTGAGTCTAACGTCTACGGGATTTTCCGGCTCCCAGGAAACATGGAGACAACCCTGATGGAACCGGCACCTGTTCATCATTGCTCTACATGGTTCATGCCCCATAGTTAATGGTGCGCGCGTGAGAAGCGCGGCACGGGAAAATGACAGCAGATCGGCCCGCACCCCTCCACATGGAAGGTGCGGGCCGATCTGTATTTCCTCAACTCGCCCTACCTAACCCGTCTTTTTTCGTCACGTGATTGTAAAGGTTTACATGGCGAAAAACTGGCTCAGCCGAATGTCGATTCGGGGTAGTTGGTACCGTGAGTCCGCGTAGTTGGTACCGGTGTTCCACGTACCCGGTACTGCAAGGGGT
>NZ_JASPJJ010000021.1:0-23663 GCF_030232825.1 Corynebacterium sp. MSK044 | reverse complement strand
GTGGTGGTGTAGCGAGCCCACAATACTTGCAGTGTGTGCTTCGTACGCCCTGTGCGTGCTTTGACGACCGCGTCAAAATCAATCGGGACGAATTCGCCTTGCCCACTGGTGCGTTTATCAACGAATATCTCGGCCAACTCGTCATCGGTCAACGCCGCGACCTGCTGGGCAGTGGTCAGGCCAAGGCTTCGCAGCGCTTGGTTCGCTCGGGAAATCGCGCGGTGCGAGCACCCGAGCTGGTCTTCAATCTGGCGGTAAGAACGCTTCCTAATCAGCAGCGTCATCACCGCACGGTAATCCGTCATCAGCGGACTCCTTCCAGTACGCGCCACACCCGAGTGGTGCGGCTACCGGAAGTATCATCCCGAACGCCCTGAGCTGCTACCAGAAACTCACTGAAGCGCTACCGGATAGTCACGACACTGCTACCAAATAGCCGGTCGCAACAAGGGTATTAACCCCCAAGCCCTCCATCACCGGGCTAACCGCCTGGAAGGAGGCGAGATTTCATGGCGAAAGACGGAACACTGCGCGGCGGACGCAGAGCAGGCTCAGGTGCGAAGCCCACACCTGCGTTTGAGAAGATCACCGAAGGCAAAGACGCACGCGTCCTCCACATCGCGTCGCTCGACCCACCAGATCTGGAAGCGGGCGGGGATCTTGAAGGTAGCGTAATGCCAGAACCTTCGGCTTATTTGGCGGCTGTGCAGCGTGATGGTAACCCTTTGGGTGCTGACGTAATCTACCGCGATACCTGGAACTGGCTCAAGGAGCGCGGCTGCGAAAAACTCGTAGCTCCACGGTTGATTGAGGCTTATGCGCAGAATTTTGCTCGGTTCATTCAATACGAAGAATCAATCTCCGATTTTGGCCTGTTGGGTAAGCATCCGACCACGGGGGCGGCTATCGCGTCCCCATTCGTGGCCATGTCTCAGTCGTTTAGCAAGCAGGCGAATACGCTCTGGTACGAGATTTTCGATGTGGTCAAAGCCAACTCGCTGGTGGACTACTCGGGGCCGACTCCTGCGGATAACGTGATGGAACGGCTACTTCAGGCACGCTCATAGTTATTGGCGTAGTGCGGGTGCGGTGTGGGCGTAGATGACGACCACTGCAATCAAGGCGATACAGACGGCGAAGGGTGCCAGCGGGTTCCACCCGTAAAGGGCGGTCGAAGCCAGCGGGGCAATCGCGTACGCCAACCCATTATTAGCGTTAATGATGCCAGCCACTGCGCCTTGCTCATCTGCACTCATCTTCAAGGTTGGGCCAGTGTTGTACCCGGGCATCGCCAGTCCCATACCTACCCCCAGCACGATACACCCGACAACCAGTAAAGCGTGCGAGGAGGTAGGCCAAATGAGCACAGTTGCAACTAGTGTAATGGTCAGACCAGTACGTAAAAGCTTCGCTGCTCCCCACCCTGTCTTTGGAGCAATCACCGCTTGGGCAATGATCATGGTCACGCCCATGATGGTCAGGTAAATCGCGGAAATACCTGCGGTCGCAGTTGCCGACAGGGCGAAGCGGTCTTGAACAGTGAATCCAAAAATCGTAGCAACAGAAGAAAACACAAGAAACATCACCAGACCAGTTGCTAGCCAGGGAGCTACACGCGGATCAGTGAAGCGAATCCGTTGAGGCTTTGCAAAAAGTTGCCCTTGGCTTTGAGGTGCGAAACTCACCAAGAGAACAACCAGACCAATCACCATCACAACGGGCATGACCACCAAGGGCAAGAGCAGGCCACCAGCAGCGGCTAACACACCTCCAGTAACACCTCCAACAATGGAGGCGATCCCTTGAGCCGCTCCAATCATGCCCAGTGCTTTTACCCGCCCGTTCTCGCTGGCAGCATGCGTGACCAGGTGGGCTTGCGCGGTCGGGGCGATCGCTGAAATCCCTCCGCCATAGAGCAAACCACGAGTGATCACAACACCAAAAACTAGTCCGACACCGCCAACTACCTGGTTCATCCCCAGGTAGGAGACAATACCGAAGGCGCTCAAAGCGATGATCGCGATCACAAGCCCGGCAGCGAGTACACGTTTAGCGCCGACACGTTGGGAAGCTCGCCCCCAATAAGCACTCAAGCTCGCTAGTACAATCGCTGCCAAAGAGATAGTGGCGCCAATATGCCATTCCCGCAATCCCATCTGTCGTGACAGTGGCGCGATGATCGGATTGAGAATCATTTGCCCCATAAAGGCGAGAAAAACGATTCCCACTACCAGGTTCGCTTGCGCTCCTGGATCAATAGAACTCTGTGTCGGCTTATTACTACGAGGGTCAGGCATCACTACACTCCATTACTAGAACACTGTTTCACTTAGGGATATTGTAGAATGGTGTTCTAGTAAGGGTCAAAGAATAAGTTAAGGGTCACCTTATGAACACTGTGCTAACGGGGCGAAGGGCTGGGCTATCACGCGAGCTGATTGTCAAACAAGCTGTACAGTTAAGCGCGATCAGTGGCGTTGAGGGATGGTCAGTACGGGACATTGCCCGTGAACTGGGCGTGGTTCCCTCAGTGATTTATCATTATTTTCCAAACAAGGAAGCCATTTGTGATGCTGTTGTAGACCGGGTATGTGTCGGGATTGAAGTTCCCGACCCGGACCTTGAATGGAAAGCCTGGTTTCGAGCTATGGCTCACAATCTACGCCCCGCATTGTTAGCATATCCAGGGATTACCGACAGGTTCGCGCGGGGCAAGTTCACTGAACAGTTTTTGCCGATGATCGATGGAGCCTGGGCCAAACTACAAGAAGCTGGGTTTGGTGACAATTCGCCTGTGGCCTACACAATTATCGCGAACTCGATCATCCACACGATCGGAGCGAGAAACCTGCGCGCATCCAATCAAATCCAACCTCACCACAACCTGCACGAAATGCTTGTCAGGCTTGAGCCTATGATGGCTCAATCTGTTGGACTGACCAGTATTGTCAACTCTTACCTGGAGCCTCTCTCACACCTTGATGAAGAAGAAGCGATGTCCGAGGAATACTACGACCTCGTCATCGATGTGATCCTAGACGGCATCGAACACACCCTGCTGCCTTAACTCTGACCCACTTCTCAATCATCGTCTTAGTGAGCGCCCGCACAGCTGGCGCTCACTTTTTTATTCCCACCCCATATCAATTTATGAAAGCGAGTTGTATATGTCGTTGAAAACCGCTGAAAGCGTGCGCGCCGGGCACCCGGACAAGCTGTGCGACTACATCGCCGACTGCATTTTGGATCGTGCCCTCTACGAAGACCCTGCCGCCAGAGTGGCTGTCGAAGTGATGGCAACCAAAGCACGCATCTATGTCGCTGGCGAGATCACCTGCAAGGCAAAGCTTGAGATTCCGATGCTGGTACGCGCAGCGCTTGAGCATGTGGGTTATGATCCGCGCCGGTTCCGCATCCGCGCCAAAATTCACTGCCAATCGAGCGATATTGCTGGCGGGGTCGATAAATCTTTAGAAGCACGCCACGGTGATACGAGTTCTCACGTAATGGTTGGTGCTGGCGATCAAGGCACCGTCTACGGCTACGCCACAGCCGAGAGCGAAGAACGACTCCCGTTGCCACTGGTTTATGCTCACCGGATCTGCAAGCGTCTCGATCAAGCATTCACAGACGGCAAGATTCCAGAGCTCGGCCCGGACGGGAAAGCCCAGGTCACTGTTGAGTATGACGGCGAAACCCCTAAACGTATCGCCACGATTGTGGTCTCGGTCCAGCACAAGCCAGGCATTAACGTGGAGGATTTCAACCAGCGTCTGATTTCGCTGGTTATCTCGGCGGCGTGTCGCGAGATCGAAATCGACGAACACACCGAAATCCTGATCAACCCTTCAGGGCGTTTCGTCGAGGGTGGCCCTGCCGCAGACACTGGGCTGACTGGCCGAAAGCTCATGGTCGATACCTACGGCGGGCTTGCACCCCATGGTGGCGGGGCGTTCTCGGGTAAAGACCACTCCAAGGTCGACCGCTCTGGTGCATACATGGCCCGGCTGATCGCCAAGTCTGTGGTGGATGCAGGCCTAGCTGAGCAATGCCACGTCACCATCTCCTACGCGATAGGTAAAGCAGACTCTGTCGCGTTCGCCGTAGATACGCCCGGCACTGGCGCTTATGCCGAAGCATTGATTGAGCAGGCTTGCCGCGACGTATTCCCCTTGCGTCCGGCAGGAATTATCGAAGCATTGAAGCTCGGCACACATACGCGCTTTTCGGATTATTCAGCGTATGGGCATTTCGGTGACCTTACCGCTCAGTGGGAGCGTACCTGGGACTGGGCGACACAGTTGCGTCGGATCGTGAAAGGAGATACGTGGTGAGGGTCGACTTCGTTTGTGAAACCTGTGGAGTTTCAGGGCACCGCAGTTATCAACAGGGGCGAGTTCCTCAGCACTTCTTTCGCTCAGTTCCCTGCCAAAACGAGTGGCAAAAGACTCGATAGAATCTTCAAATGAAAAATCGAGACTCTAAATTTCGGGCGAAAGTCAGTGCTGGTCTTAAGAGAAGGAAAGAACGGCTAGGCGATAACTACCATTCGCCTGAAACAAAAGCACGAATCGGTACAACGACACGTGAGCATTGGGCTAGTTACGACGAGTGCAAAAGATCCAAGCTAATCGCAACGCTTCGTTCGAATGCCCAGAAGAAGCGAACATTCAAGCCCTACGACTACGAGTGGCAGTTATTGAGCAAGCGTCTTCGTGAGGATATGTCATGCGCACGATGCGGATCTCGCGAAAGCCTAACCGTGCACCACATTATTCCTGTTAAACAAGGCGGCACAGCTCAACTGCGCAACCTTGCAGTTTTGTGCCGCTCGTGCCACCCAAAGGTGGAAAAGCAGACATATTGAAGCGTCCTGGGTTCCGTTCCGCTTACTAAACGCCCAGCGACTGAGCGTCTGATTGTTGATAGTAGGCGTCCTCCATTTCTTGTGGAGTGATATATCCCAGGGATTCGTGGAGCCGCTGGTTGTTCCACCAGTACACCCATCGAAGGGTCGCGATTTCGACCTCCCCAACCGACGTCCACGGCCGGTGGGGATAAATCAACTCCGTTTTGTACAGACCGTTGACCGTTTCAGCCAACGCGTTGTCGTAGGAGTCACCGACAGTGCCAACGGACGGATCGATCCCAGCTTCAGCGAGTGCCTCACCGTAGCGGATGGACACATACTGCGAGCCACGATCACTATGGTGGACAAGACCCTCAGCGCGAAGATCACCGGCGTGATACAGCGCGTGCTCAAACGCCTCCAAAGGCAGTTCATCGGTGCGCATACTCGCCCGGGTCGCGACACCGACAATCTTGCGGGAATACACATCGGTGATGAACGCGGTATAAGCAAACCCAGACAGGGTGCGCACGTAGGTGATGTCAGCGACCCACAACCGGTGCGGTGCGCACGCAGTGAAGTCACGATTGACCAGATCAGGGCGACAATCCGGCACGTCGGCTCGAAGTGTTGTAGTCGGTGTGCGGCCTCTTCTTCGGCCTTGGATGCCGGCGAGTTTCATCAACCGGGCGGTCTGATCACGACCGATGTCCCAGCCAGCGCGCTGCATGGCCTTCCACATCTTGCGCACCCCGTAAACGCTGAAGTTGTCCTCGTAGACCTTCACGAGTTCGGGAATAAGCAGCGCATCCGTAAGACTCCTGGCTGACGGGGCTCGTGTCTTCGCTGCCCGATAACCACGAGAAGTGATAAACCCACACTCTGTCTGCCTCAAGGTGCGACAGATGGCCTCGACCCCGAAGCGATCGCGATACGTATCGATGTATTCGATCATCTTCTGGTGGGACGGTCGAGTTCCGCTGCGAAAAAAGCCGACGCGGTCTTTAAAATCTCGTTCGCCCTGCGCAGCTCTTTATTCTCTCGCCGCAGACGCTTCAGCTCATCGTCTGCTAACTCGCCGGAGCTGCCCTCGACGCCGTGTGACGGCCCTGAAGGCTTCAACCAATTATTAAGCGTGTGCGCGGAGACGCCGACCTTGTCACCGATCTCAACCGCCGCACCCCACTTCGAGCACCCTTCAAGCTCAACAAGTTCCTCAGCCAGACGCACCGCCTTGGCCTTGAACTCATCACTGTACTGGGGTTGCCCGCAAATGGTGGACACGTAGTGGAGCTACCTCATAGTTAGGCAGCTGTTTCTTCTTCGTTGGTGGTCTGGGTGATGTGGTGCTCGAAGTCGACGGGGCTGAGCATCCCGAGTGCGGAGTGCCGCCGGCGACGGTTGTAGACCACCTCAATCCAGCGCGCGACACCCGCGCGTGCAGCATCCCGGGTAGGCCAGCGCTGCCGGTCGTAGAACTCGGTCTTCAGTGTCGACCAGAACGATTCAGCCATCGCGTTGTCAAAGCACACCCCAGTACGCCCAACGGACTGGGCAATGCCCAGGCCGCGGCAGACGTCCCAGAGCTGCTCGCTTGTAAACTGTGCGCCACGGTCGGCGTGAAACACCAAGCCATCAGCAACGTCACCGCGTAGCGTATGCGCCATCCGCAAGGCCCGCTCGACCAGGGAAGTATCTTGCACGCTATCCATAGCCCAGCCCAGCACACGGCGGGAATGACCGTCACGGACCGCGCACAAGTACAACCAGCCCTCCCCGGTGCGCAGATAGGTAATATCCGACATCCACACCCGGTTCAGCCCACCGGCATCAAACATGCGCTTGACCAGGTCAGGAAGCGTGGACGTACGCTTGGACTGAATCGTGGTCACCGGGACGAAGGCACGCGGTGAAATCCCTTCGATCCCCATCAGGCGCATCCGCTTAGCCACAGTCTTCCGGTTGAGCGCAATGCCGAAGCGCTCGGCGAGCTCTGCGGTGATCCGCGGGGCACCGTAGACGTGATCAGACTCTGACCAGATCTGGTGAATCTTGCGGTCAACATCGTCGTAGAATGCTGCCCGATCATCGTTTCCGGATAACCGTTGTTCCTGCTTATTGACCCATTTGTAGTACCCGGACCGTGACACTTTTAACAAGCGTGCCATGCGGTTGATGCTGTAGTTCGCCTTCTCCTGTCGCATTAGCTCGAACTTTTCTGTTCGCGTTGCTTCGCGGCGAAGAAGGCTGTCGCTTTTGACAAGAACTCGTTGTCCATCCGGGCCTCTGCCAGCTCACGGCGCAGGCGCGCATTCTCAGCCCGAAGATCCGCCTCGCTCATCCCATCAGCAGCACCGCGTCGCTCCCGCTCGTTTTTGACCCACTTGCCCAAAAGCCCCGGGGCGACACCGATCTCTCGGGCCACCTGGGCGATCGGGCGCTGCGACTCAATCACCAGATTCGCGGCTTCACGCCGGTACTCCGGCGTGTACTTCTTGCGTTGTTGGCTCACAATGAACATCCTCTCCTACGGACACAACATCCGTACAAGTTGGGTGTCCACTAAACGAGGGTAACCTCAGTACTTCCTTGGCATGATCCCAATCTTTCTCTAGAAACGATCGGAACCAAACCCAGGACGCTTCACTTTCTGACGTCGCTCGATAACACTCGGAGTCCACACCGGTTCTCCAAGTACCTGCGTGGTGAGTGCGAACACCGCCACGCCTTTCCCCGACTTGAAGTACCTCTCCTTCTTAACATCGAAGTCATAATTGCAAGCACTGGAGTTTTTCCGGCGATTGAGCAGCAGTAGGTTCCCAAGACGATGTGTCCATACTTTTGCTTCGCAGAAAATGACGGGCTCGATGGTGCTGGTTTTGGACAGGTCATCGGAATAGACCGTGCCGCGCAGTGCGTGGGCTTTGCCCTCGACCCGGTGTGCGGGTAGGACGTTTTTTCGTGCTGCCAGCCAAGCTGGTTGCCCGTTAGACGCAACTCCACGGCTTTTGGCACGGCGGGATCGGTGAAGTCCCACGATAGGGATGCTGATTCTCCGCCGATCTCAAGATCGGCCCTCACATTGGTTTTAGCGACGAAGCTGGGGTCACATGACGTTTTCGTGACGGTCGCTGCCTGCCCGTCGATTATCACCTCGCTTTGAGTCTTGGCGAATAGAGCATCGAGTGGCTCGAGCTGAGCTTTGCGCTCAGGGCTCGGTGCGTACTGGCCGTTGGCTACCGACTGATACGGGTCGTCGCGATGATGGCTCTCGTCAGACGTGCAGTCGATCTCCGCTTGGATTTCCATAGCCTTGAGTTCGGCCGCACCGTCGCCGCTGATTTCACGCACGGAGGCCTCGATCCGCCAGCGGTCTGCGTCAACACTCACGAGCGGGTCACGTCCAAAGTAGTCGCCTCCCCAGGAGTGCAGGGTGTTGCCGGCTTGCCATATCACATCCTTGACGGCGCCATCGGCAACCTTGACGGTGAGCAACGACTGCGGCTGATCCGGTGTTTCGAATGACACCGTTGATTCCCCGTCGATCGTGGCGCACGCAGCAGATGTCAGGGGCTTATCCGTGCTGTCAACACTGAGCTTTGCGCTGATGGAAGGAGCTGAGGTGGTCGGGGGGTGATCTCGTGGCAGGCGAGGCCTAACTCTCAGGTGCGGTCTCGTCGCCACAACCGGCGAGCGTAGCTGCAAAAACCAGAGCCATTGCTGCACAGCGTTTCTTGATGCCATCCTTTCAACCCGGCGGTGAGCTGGGTCACGTAGGCTATGGCGTTGAATCTACCGTAGGGCTTGGCGGGAGCACTAGCGCACGCGCCAAGCGCTGGCGGCCTGCTGCTGGTGCCAGTATGCGGCGAAGCGGCCATCAAGGGCGAGCAGGTCCTCGATGCTGCCGTCCTCGATGACGCGGCCGGCATCGAAGAAGATGACGCGGTCGGCCTGGCGGATGGAGGACAGGCGGTGCGCGACGATGATGCGGGTGCGGGGCGTGGTCTCCGAGCTCAGGGCAGCGGCGACGGCGCGTTCGTTTTCGGTATCGAGCGCGCTGGTGGCCTCATCGACTAGCAGCACGGGGGCGCAGCTGAGCAGGGCGCGGGCGATCGAGACGCGCTGGCGCTGCCCGCCCGATAGCAGCGTGCCACCGTCGCCGACCATTGTGGCCATGCCGTCGGTGAGTTGCGCGGCAACGGCACCCACGCGCGCGAGTGCGGTGGCGCGCTCGATCTGCTCGCCGGTGGCGTGGGGATTACCGATGGAGATGTTGTCCAGCAGTGTGCCGTCAAACAGGTACGGGTCTTGGAAGATGACGGCGATGAGGGCGCGGCGGGCGGCGGGAGTGAGCTCGGCGAGGTCCGTGCCCTGGATACGGATGCTTCCGGAGGTGGGCTGGTGGAGCCCGGCCAGCAGGAACAGCAGGGTGGATTTGCCCGAGCCAGAAGGCCCGACGATCGCGGTTGTGGTGCCCGGCTGGAAGGTGAGGTTCAGGCCGTCAAGCACGGGGCGCTCGCGCGTGGCGTCATAACCGAAGGTGACGTCGGCGACCTCGATCTGGGGAGCGGTTGAGAAGGTTGGTGTCGCGGTTCCGGGGTGCTCGCGCGGTGCGGCAAGCACGGTGTGGATGGTGCGCAGTGCGTTCGTGGTCAGTTGCAAGCCGGCGGTGATATCGGCCACGAGCGCCAGGGGCTCCAAGAAACGGACGATGACGACGATGAGCGCGATCGCGGCGGCGGGGGAAACCTCGCCGGTGACGGCGCGGCTGACCGCGAGGGCGCTGAGCGCAATGAGGGCGAGCTGGGTCAGCAGAGTGAAAACCAGCTGTTCGGGCGCGCGGTAGGCGAGCAGTCGACTCATCGCATGAGTGCGCGCGGCAAGTGCCTGGCCGACATGGCTGCTCTCGGTATCGACGCGGCGGGCGGAGCGCAACGCCTGCTGGGTGCGGGCGAACTCCAGGAGGCGCTCGGACAGCTGGGCGTGGGCGCGATCCGCGGCGGCGTCGGCGCTGCGCGCCAGGCGCATCGAGAGGACGAGGGCGCCAAGCAGCAGCGGCAGGAACGCCAGCGCTGCAGCGCCGAGCGTCGGAGAAAACCACAGCAGGCCGATGCCGATCGCGGCCGGAAGAATAAGGGCGTTCAGCAGCGGCGTCACCAGGTAGGCGATCAACCCGACGAGTTCGGGACCGGTGGCAGCGACCGCCTGACGCGTGGTGGCCAGGTTATCGCCGGTCAGCCACTGCAATCGGATGGTGGTGATGCGCTCGGCGACGGTGTGCTGAGCGTGATCCAGCAGCACGAAGCCAACAGCGTAGGCGTGGCGGGCCGCGGCGCTATCGCACCCCCAGCCAAGCGCCGTAGCGATCGCGATCATGGCCAGAGGGCGCCAGGCATCACCCGGCTGCGAGCTGAACAGGGCCGAGATGAGCGGAATGAGGGCGAGCGCCGCTGCGGCGCGTAGCGCGATACTTAGCGCCGTGAGCGCCAGGTAGGGGGTGATATGGCGGCGCTGGGCCGGTGGCAGCAGGTTAATGAGCGTGCGGATCATGAGGTGGCCTTCGTCTCGGCGGCTGCCCAGAGTTCGGCGTAGCGACCGCCGCGTGCGAGCAGTTCCTCGTGCCGACCCTGCTCGATGATCTGGCCGCCATCGAGCACAACGATGGTATCGACGCCAGTGATGGTGTGCAGGCGGTGAGCGATGAGCAGCACGGTGCGTCCGGCGGTCAGGCGGCTGACCGCCTGCTGGACGAGGTATTCGGATTCGGGGTCGGAAAATGCCGTCGCCTCGTCCAGCACGAGGATTGGACAGTCGGCCAGCAGCGCACGGGCGATGGTGATGCGCTGGCGTTCACCGCCGGATAGGGCGATGTCAGCGCCCAGGATCGTGTCATAGCCGTCCGGTAGGGCGAGGATGCGCTCGTGAATGTGAGCGGCGCGGGCAGCCTGCTCCACCTCGTGCCGACTGGCATCCGGGCGAGCGAGCGCGATGTTCTCGTGGGCGCTGGCGCGCACCAGTTGCGGATTCTGGAAGACGAAGCCAACCCGCGAATACAGCTGTGATGCCTCGAGCGTACGAAGATCGTGGCCGCCGATGCGGATTGCGCCGTCGGTCACGTCGTAGAACCGGGCAAGCAGGCTCGCCAGGGTGGATTTACCCGCACCGGACGGGCCCACGAGCGCAGTGATGGTACCGGGCGCCAGGCGCAGCGAGACGCCCGACAGCACGGGGGTAGACGCGTCGTAGCCAAAGCTCACATCATCGAACTCGACGAGACCAGCGGGCCTCGGCGCGCTCGCCGCATGCTCGACCTCAGGCAGCGTGGACAGCTGCTCCTGGTCGAGCATGACCTGGATCCGGCGTGCCGCGAGCATACCGTCGCGCAGCGCCTGCAGACCGTAGCCGACGCCCAGTAGCCGCGCACCGAACGTCGTGCCAAGAAAGAGGAAGGGCAGCAGCGAGATCGGATCCATCATGCCCGCGGTGATGAGCGCGGTGCCCACCACGCAGCTGAGGAACAGGAACGTCGCGGGGCGCGTGACCAGATCGATGAAGGTTTTGCGGCCGCTGAGCGGCTGCTGCCAGGATCGCAGGAAATCGAGGTAGTCTCGCAGGCTCCGGGTGAAGGGCGCGGCGGCTGCACCCCCGAAGACGCGCACGACGGCTTGCCCCTGCAGGTAGGCGTCAGCAGCGCTGGCCATCTGCTGGCGCCACTGCGGCGCCTGCACTACGCGCGGGCCCGACTGCGTCATCATGATGTACATGCCGATCAGGTAGGCGAGTACCGGCAGCAGCAGGGTGAGCGCCACCCGCCAGTCGATCACGAACAGGTAGCCCAAGACGGCCACAGGCGCGACGATGGCGCCGACCGCATCGGGCACCGCATGCGTGATGAGGTAGTGCATCGCCAGCGGATCATCGTGCACCAGCTGCTTGATGTGCGCCGCGCTGCGGGTATCGAAAAACCCGAGGGGCACGCGTCCGAGCGTCATCAGCAGTCGGGTGCGCAGGTCCTGACTGACGCGCGCATCGACGATGTGCAGCCAGGTCATCAGCCCGGTCGTGAGTAGCGCGCCCGCGATAAGGACCAGGCCGGCCCACCAGCCCAGGCGGATGAGCGCGTCGGTGCCGGCGCCGACGAGCAGCAGCCGGGCGAGTTCGACGAGCAGGACGTAGGGGGCCAGCTGCGCGAGTGTGGCCAGCGCTTGCACGATCGCCGCCAGGATGAAGGTTGTGCGCAGCGGGGCGAGCAGGCGCCGACCGGCCTCAGCCCGCCACGTCCCGCTGATAGGCGCAGCCTCGCCGGCCGCAGGTACCTGCGCGGCGGCAGCCTCGGGCAGATCCTTGGGGCGTTTTTTGCCGAATGCCCGCCCATAACACCAGTAGGCGCGGGCTTGGATTTCGGACTTCGGGAAGCCAAAATCGTTCATCAGGCGGCGACGCACATATTTCAAGCTGTCGGACTCACACGCCACCCACGCGCTCCAGTTCGACCAGTCCCGCGCAGCCAGTCCCGTCGCCAGGCTCGCCTCATCGACGCGCGGCACCCAATGCACTCGCGCGCGCGGATGCGTGCGGATTTCCAGCATGTGGTCATCGAGCGTGTGCTCTTCCAGGTACAGTTCGACCGGCAGCTCGGATGGAAGCACCTCGAGGATTGAATTGATGGCGGGCAGCGACGCGGCATCACCAATGACGAGGTATCCGTCGGGTAGTTCCTCGGGCAGGACGAAACCCGTCGAGCCGAGCGTAGTGACCGCGATGGTATCGCCCGGCTGTGCCTGGCTTGCCCAGCTGGAGGCCGGCCCGGCAGGTTCGTGCAGCACCACGTCGATCGCGAACTCACCGGTATCCGGGTCGGCCTCGACGATGGTGTAGCCGCGCTGATGTTCCTGGTCGCTGCCGTCCGGATCGGGGAACCAGAACCGCAGCCAGGCCGTGGGCGCGAGAACGACCTCGGCAAGCAGACTTGCACTCACCAGGTGGATTCGCACGAAATGCGGGGCGAGGTAGGTCACGGCCGTGACTGTTGCGCTGTGGTCGCGCGCTCCAAATCCGCGCGTCAGCACGCCCTCAAAACCCCGTTTCGCCATGTGCATTCCCTCCTGCGCCGCGCCACAAATTAAGGTGACCCTAACCTAAGTCGAGGGCGGGGTCAAATGCGTCGGCGCGGCGCCTAGGGCTGCAGGCTCGCCACCAGCTCGCGCACCCGAGCCTGAATCTCGTCGCGGATCACGCGCACGGTGGCAAGGTCCTGCCCAGCCGGATCGGCCAGCTGCCAATCCTCATAGCGCGTGCCGGGAAAAACGGACACGCATCGCCGCAGCCCATCGTGATGACGACGTCGGAGGATTGCACGTCCTCAGCCACCAGCACCCTCGGGCGCGCCGCGGCCAGATCGATCCCGACCTCCGCCATCGCCTCTCGTACCACGGGGTTGATCGAATCAGCGGGGGCGGAGCCCGCGGAGCGGACCTCAATGCGTCCGCCGGACAGCGTCTTGGCAAAAGCCGCCGCCATCTGGGAGCGGCCTGCATTGTGAACGCACACAAACATGATCGTGGGTCGGGTCATAGCCCCATTGAACCGCAGGCGTGGGCAATGGCCAAGGCAAGGTTTAGCCTGGAAGGGTGAGCCTATGGCGCGACAAGCAGCAAGCCCGGGCGGCCGAGGTGCCGCCCGGGCTACTCGCCGTCCTTGCCATGCTTTCGGTCCAAC
Source organism: Corynebacterium sp. MSK044 (assembly GCF_030232825.1). Taxonomy (NCBI): domain Bacteria; kingdom Bacillati; phylum Actinomycetota; class Actinomycetes; order Mycobacteriales; family Corynebacteriaceae; genus Corynebacterium; species Corynebacterium sp. MSK044. The sequence continues at coordinate 10,096 of NZ_JASPJJ010000021.1, read as the reverse complement.
TCTCGGGAGCCTTCGCCGTTGGCTTGATCAACGACGTCGGGCCGCGCGGGGCTGCCTGGCTGCGCGTGGCCGCCGGCGCCGTCCTCATCCTGGCAATCGCGCGCCTGCGCCTGCGCGGTATGACCTGGCGTGACGCCGGTCTCGTCACCGCCCTCGGCGTCACCACCGGCTCGCTAACTTTCTTCTTTTTGCCGCAATCCAGCGCATCTAACTCGGCACCGCCGTGGCTCTGGAATTCCTCGGCCCACTCGTCCTTGCCGCGCTCACAAGCACCTCGCGGCGCGCCCTTTCCTATCCCGCCCTCGCCATGATCGGCGTCGTCTTACTGACCCGGCCCTGGATCGGTAACGTCGACGTCGTCGGCATCCTGTTCGCCCTCGGCTCCGGGCTCGGGTGGGCGCTGTATATCGTCTTAACCCAACGCGTCGGTGATCGGTTTTCCGGCATCAGCGCCCTCGCCTACACCATCCCGATCGTCGCCATCGCCTACGCGCCCATCGGGCTACCCGAGGCGCTGCCGTACCTGTCCCTGCCGGTCATCGCCACGGCGCTCGGGCTCGCACTCCTGATGCCGGTCATCCCTCTCGCCTTCGAAATCGTCGCGCTGCGTGCCATGGCCCCGGCCGCCTTCGGCACCCTCATGTGCTGGAGCCCGCGATCAGCGTGCTTATCGGCGCGATCGTCCTCGCCCAAGTACCGCTGCCAATCCAGGTCCTTGGCATCGTGCTCGTCGTCGCCGCCGGAATCGGCTCGGAGCGCTTCGCCGCCCGCGATGTGTCGCCCACGCCCATCACGTGGCCGGAGAGCGACGAAGCCTAGGTCAGCAGGGCCCGCACCTTCGCGTCGGTCGCCTTACCCGAGATGACCGTGCCCTTTTCAAACAGCTCGATCACCCGCGGATTGATATAGGAATCGCGCGCGATCGCCGGCGTATTGTGTAGCCACTCGGCCGTCGTCTTGATCGCCGCCGTCACGGCCCCGGGAGAGGTATCGCCCGCCTTGGCCGCGCGCGACAGGGCCTGCGCCGCGACGGCAGCGAACAGACAATCGCGACCAGTTCCTAGTGGTCCTAGGACTCTCCTCTCGTCACCCGGGCAGTTAGACACGTTGAATAAAGTCATGAGCTTTCCGGCAACCGTTCTGCGCGTTCTCGTCGCCTCCCCATCCGACGTACCCGATGCCCGAGATGCAGTCGAGGGCGCTCTGCACTCATGGAATCGACTCCACGCGACGACTCGGAATGTAGTCTTACTGCCGTGGCGGTGGGAGACCAATTCTGTACCGCTGCTCGGAGGTCACTCTCAGGAGATCATCAACACCCAGGGAGTCGACGGAGCCGACATCGTGGTCGCGCTCTTCGGCAGCCGACTCGGCTCACCAACACCAGATGCAGTGTCGGGAACAGTTGAAGAGATTGAGCGAGCAGTAAACAGCGGGAAACCGGTACACCTGTTTTTCTCAAGAGCCCCACTGCCTCATGACGTCGATACTGCGCAACTCGAGGGTCTCCGAAATTTCAAGAATGAAATCAAGGAGCGGGGACTGCTCGGAGAATTCGATGACATCCGCCAACTGGAGAACCAAGTCTGGGCTGCCGTCGAGCATGACCTAGTCAAAATCGATCTCTCCGTGGTCGGGGTGCGCCATGAGCCGCTCGGCGTCCGCTTCCGCGTCGAGTCAAAGAGCGAGCGACACGAAAAGGAAATTGACAAGCGCGGCAAGATCAAATAGGAAACGAAACACTGGTTTGAGGTTACCAATACTGGTGATCTCGCTGCTGAAGCGGTGACCTTCGAAGGCCAAGCCGCATCGGGCCTTATGAGACTCCTTGTGGATGATCAGCCAATCACGCTGGAACCTGGGGTCATCTGGAAAGTGCCAGTCTCGTATTCGATGGGCACCGCAGGCACAAAGCTAACCGTTCACTGGGTCGAAGATAATGAAAAACAGTCGAAGACTTTCGACGTCCAATGAAGCGCGAGGTTACGTCGGTGAACCAGTCAGGCAGCTAAATCGTAGTTCGCGCGCGTTTGTATCCGTCGTGGCATGAAAGTTTCGTAGACGGATCGGATGATGCCGTCCTCTTCCAGTTCCGCGTCGTCCGAGGTGAACAGGATGGACGTCATCAGACGAATCGCGTCGCGCGGGGTATAGAACTCACCGGCGTCTTTCGCCTTTCGGGCGAACGAGCGATACATCAAGTTCTCAAAGATGTCGCCCATCGTCTGATCCTGAAGCGCCTCGTCAGACATGTCGATGGACGCGAAGTGGTTCACCACATTCCAGAGTTGGTTATTGCGGTCGAGGAAGTCGATGAGTTTCTCAAACTCGAACGCTTTCCAGATCTCTTGAATATTCGCGGAGAACGCCCTGAGATACTGTTCCAACCCTTCCTTTAAGGTGTCGTCGGAAGTAGCCAAGCGCTCAAGTGAGAGTTCCGAGGTGTTCCAAAATCGGAGCTTGAACATGCTCTCGATCTTCAGGTTCACGATCGAAGGATCTGTCCCCTTCACGTTCTCTCGGTGAACAAGATCTAAAACGTCCTTCTTCGTCGACTCCAATCGGCCTTCGAGACGGCGGAGGACGGTAAACGGAATGATGTAGTCACCGTAATTCTCGGCTGGGACAATTAAACGCAAGTAATCGTCGGCAGTCTGCCAAATGGCAGCGTTCAGGCTATTGACCTTGGCGGTTTGCTTTGGCGTGATCGAATCGAGGATCTCTGAAGTGTCAGTCATCGTTGCTTCCTTGTGAATCTGTAGACGCCTGATTGTCCCACAAGAAGCACACTTTCCAGGGCAGTAAACTCTGGCGTTTCACCACATGAGCGGGACATTTGCGGCGCAGTGCTGCTAACCCAAACACAACCCTCTCCCCTCTGTTGTACACGTGAACACGTTTCCCTTGGGGTGGGCGTGGTCACTGGCGTAGTCCTGTCATTGATCAACAAGGGCGGCATAATGCGCACCATCCTCGAATCCAAAACGGGCAGGGCACTGACCAAAGGCAAGCAGGCCATGTTCTGGTTCGCCTTCGTCCCCATGCACCGATCCATCTCACGCGACGAATTGCTTCTTGAATACCTCAAGACCACCAAAACCGGCACCTACCTCATCCCACCTGGTGTGGGTGAGAACGGCTTCGTCGGTGAAGGAATGTTTGCTTAAACTGCAGCCCCGCTCTTGCGTCCCTTCACCGACACAACAACGCCCACGATGTAGGACACAATCGCCCCAAGGAGACAGAGCCAACACAACAACGCAGAAAGCTCTGTCGCCTGCCGCCCAACAAGCAGGGTGAAGACGGATTTCACGCTGTCCTCGGTGTCACCACCATCGACCATAAAGAAGCCAGCTAGAAAGAGAAACACCGTCACCGCGATGAAGGCCCAGGATTCGCGACACCCGAAGGTCTTATACGGCCCTGACTCTAGGCCTTTCTCCACGTTGCGCACGGGGATGAACCACAGGCCAAGAAGCAAAAGCGCCGCGATCGCCCCAACTGGAACGGAGAAGAGCACCATCCATCCGCCCACCCCAAACAAAACCCGCCCCAGGGCAAAGAACGCCACGCCTAACAGACTGAGGACAAGCGCCGCGACGGAGTTGAGTTGAACATTCCGGAAGTTCATGCGCCACATTCTACGGAGGAAACCCACTACTTTCGCAAGCACAACTGTCTCGGTGGGCAGCGCCTGTCATATCTCTACATCAGTGCAAGTGGAGAGCATCGCTGAGAGCTCTCGCTTTCTTGATTGCAACACTCGAACCTTTCTGAGAGGCAAAGGCTCACAGGTCTACCTGCGTGCGGACGCCGTAGAGAACTCCTTCCAAACCACGTAATCCCTGGTTGTAGCGGGTAGAATTCGACACATGGTGGAGACACAACGCCGCTCGAAACAACGTCCGCCAGCGCTCGCGAGCAAAGGCCCCCAGCTCAGCAAAAAGCAGCTGGTGGGCCTGCTCTTGGGCGTGGCCTGCTTCCTCATCCCCTTCTTCATCCAGATCCCGGACCTGCCCACCCCCGGGCATCGGATGCTGTCAATCTTCCTACTCGCCATCGTCTTCTGGGTGCTCGAGCCCGTGCCGCTCACGGCCACGGCGGTGTTGGTCATCCTGCTGGAGGTTCTCTTACTCTCCGACGGCGCGCTAGTCGACCCCACCGGTGGAGACCCAGCACTAGCAGACCAGCTGCTTCCTGCATCCGCGTATTTCTCTGCGCTGGCCCACCCAGTCATCATCCTCTTCCTCGGCGGGTTCATGATCGCACACGGGGCGGAGAAGTTCGGGCTCGACCGCAACCTCGCAGCGATCATGCTGCGCCCCTTCCCGGACAAGGCGCGCCTGACCGTGCTGGGGCTCATGCTGATTACCGCCGTGCTCAGCATGTTCATGTCGAACACGGCCACCACAGCGACGATGTTCGCGGTCGTCATCCCGATTCTCAAGACGCTGCCCGCGGGCAAAGCGCGCGCCGGCGTGGCGCTGTCGATCCCGCTCGCTGCCAACGTGGGTGGCATCGGCACCCCGGTGGGCACACCCCCGAACGCGATCGCGATCGGTGCGCTCGCCGAGCACGGCATCCGTGTGTCCTTCGTCGATTGGATGCTCATGGCGGTGCCTTTCATGCTGGTTGTCCTCGCCTTTGCCTGGGTATTTCTCTGTCTCGTTTTCATCCCCGCTGAGACCCGCATCTCCATCGAGATGCGCTCGAAGTGGAACACCGCCACCGACGCGAAACTCTTCTACGCCGTGGCAGGTCTGACCATCCTGTTGTGGATGAGCGAGCCGCTCCACGGCATCTCCTCCAACACCGTCGGCTTCATCCCCGTCGTGGCACTGTTGTGTCTGCAGGTGATGAGGGGCAAGGACGTCCAGGCACTTGACTGGCCGGTGCTGTGGCTCGTCTCCGGTGGTATCGCGCTCGGCACGGGCGTGGGTGCGAGTGGCCTGGACGAGTGGCTCGTCGGTTCGGTCAGCTGGGAGGTCATGGGTGCGCTGGCGATCCTCGCCGTGCTGGGCTTAATCGGCTTCGGCATGGCGAACGTCATCTCGCACTCTGCGGCCGCCAACCTGCTGGTCCCACTGGCGGTCTCGCTGGCGCTCTCCCTCGACGGCATCGACCCGCTCGTGGTTGCTGCGGTGGTGGCGATCGCCTGCTCGCTGGGAATGTCGCTGCCAATCTCCACTCCGCCGAACGCGATTGCTTACGCCACCAAGGAGATCTCCATTCCGCAGATGGCGCTAGTCGGACTCGTGGTCGGTACCGTGGCCACGCTGCTGTTGATCTTTGCTCTGCCTTCCGTTTGGCAGCTGATGGGGCTGGTGAGCTAGGTGCTGCCCCGTTCCACCCTCTCTATCGTAGGAAAGTCCCAGGCCACCCGCGACGTGCAGCAGGTGGTCAACGAGGCACTGGGCGCCACGCATGACATCCTCGCCGCCGATAATGTCGAGCATCTACGCTCGCTTCTCGACGGCGACCCGCTCGCGCTTGTCACCGTCACCGTCCACGAGGACGGCTTGGCGCCCGACCACCCGTTGCTGGAGCTGATCTCCGAGCCCGGTTTCGAGTACACCCGCGTCATGGTGCTGACCACCGCGCCAGAGATCGCGGGCCTGGATGCACTTACGGACATGGGACGGCTCGACATGCTCGTGTTCACCCCGGCGATCAAGGCAGAAGCACTCCTGCACAACATCCAGCAGCAGCTCAACCGCTACTGGTACATGCGCGGCAAGCACGACCCCTCTATCGCTGGCACCTTCGCCCTGCCAGAGGTCACCGAACTGGACGTAAGGCTGACTGACCAGGAGATCATCAGCCGCATCATCAAGGCCGCCGACATGCACCTGGGCTACCAGCCGCGCCTGACTTTCCCGCCGGGGGTCTACCTGACCAAGGAGGGCCACTACGTCGAGGAGGTCATCTTCGCTCTTTCCGGCCAGGTGCTTTTGCAGCGCTTTACCGACGCCGGCGATATCGTCATGCACCACGCCTCCACCGGCCACGTCATCGGACTACTCGCCCTGGCGAGCAACCGGGTCGGCTTCTTTACCGCGCGTACCACCACCGAGGTCGTCGCAGTCCAGCTGCCCACCGAGCAGGTGGACTACCTCATCCGCCAGGAGCCGGAGCTTGCGCGCCTGTTCAATATCCTCTTCGTGCGCTCCTACGACCGCCGCCTGCGCCGCGCCGAGGACATCCAGATCGAGCAGCACGAACTCACCGCGCAACTCGAAGACGAGCGCGCACGCTTGACCACGGCACTGCACAACCTGGAAGCAGCGCGCCGCGAGCTGATGAGCCAGGCGCGCTTCGCCTCCCTCGGCGAACTCGCCGCAGGCGTTGCCCACGAGCTGAACAACCCGATGGCGGCGATCGAGCGCACCGCAGCGCACCTCGCCGAAGACGTCGAAGGCCTGATCGCGTCCAGCCCCAACCGCAGGTGGCGAGACGCGACCAGCCACGCGCTGGAGGCAGCGCGCAGCTCGCACGCGGTAAGCACAAAGGAGGCACGCGCGCTGCGGCGCGAACTGACCGAGGTCACCGGCGATCGGGCGCTCGCCCAGCGCTGGGTACTCGCCGGCTTGCACGACGCGGAGTTTGCCAAGCAGGTGCGCGCGAATCGAAAGCTGGAGTACGAGACGGTGGAGCACGCGGCGTCGATAGGCACTGCCCTGCGCAACCTCTCCACCGCATCGACCCGCATTACGCAGCTGGTGGCCTCGCTACGCGCATACGCGCGGCCCGACGGCGACCCGGTCACCGACGTGGACCTGCACCAAAGCATCGAGGACACGCTGCAGCTGATCGCCCACAAGCTGCGCGGCGTGGCGGTCAAACGGGATTTTGCCGAACTGCCGCACGTGACGTGTACGCCCGGGCAGATCGCGCAGGTGTGGACGAACCTGATCTCCAACGCCGCCGAGGCGATCGACGAGTCCGGTAAAGGCTCCACCATCACCATCCGTACGAGTGCCCCGAAGCCCGGGTGGGTGCGCGTGGAGGTCATTGACGACGGCCCCGGCATCCCGCTCGAGCGCATCGACAAGCTCTTCGAGCCACGCTTCACCACGAAAAATGGGGAGGTCCGCTTCGGCATGGGTATCGGCCTGAGCATCTGCCGCGGCATCGTCAGCGCGCATCACGGCACGATCGAACTGACCTCTTCAACAAATGGCACCTGCGCCACCGTGGGCCTTCCCATTGACGGCCCGCACGCACACGACGAAGGAGACACACCATGAACCTTGCCATCCTTATCCTCGAGGACGAGGCGGAAGTCCGCGCCGCCGTTGAGCGCGACTTGCTGCCCTTTGCCGAGCACATCCGCGTGGAGGTCGCCTCCGACGTGGAGGAAGCCTGGGAGGTGATCGACGAGCTCACCGAAGACGGCGACGTGCTCGCCCTCGCACTCTGCGACCACCGCATGCCCGGCACCACCGGCGTGGAGTTCCTAGTCCAGATGATGGACGACGACCGCACCGCCGCCACCCGCAAAGTCCTGGTCACCGGCCAGGCGCAGCTGCACGACACGGTACGCGCGGTCAACGAGGCCAACCTGGACCACTACATTGCCAAGCCCTGGAACGTCGACGAGCTACACCAGGTGGTGCGCACCATGCTCACCGACTACGTCGAGGACATGGACATCGATCCCCTGCCCTACCTCGACGTCCTCGACGCGACGCGCGCGATGGACCTCGTCCGCCGTCACTAGAGGCGCTCGGTGCGGGCTCCGAAAAGTGGGGTGGGAAGCTTGCCGATAAAGCTGGCGCCGGGGTTGTTCGGGCCATGGATGGGGGACGAGGACCACGATGGGGCCTTCGGGGTTGAAGTCGGCGTCGGGGATTGGCTCGGCGGTGGTACCGAGGCGTTTTGCAAGCTCATCCGCGTATTCCTTGGTAGATCCGTAGAACGAGGCGTACAAGATAGTGCAGGCAGTCATACAACTATTGTTGTATGTTGCGGCTAGAATGTGGCAACGATGCGATACGTGTACATGATTGTGGGACTGGTGGCGCTCGCCCTGGGCGCGGCCGGCGTGTGGCTGCCGATCCTGCCCACGACGCCGTTTCTGCTGCTTGCGCTGATGTGCTTCACGCGGAGTTCGCCGAGGATGGAGCGCTACCTGCTGCGCCATGACACGTTCGGGCCGTTCATTATTGATTACTACTCAGGACAGCTGACGCGGGCGCAGAAGCTGCGGATTGTGGGGCTACTCTGGTTGGGGATGGGCGCCTCCATATGGGTGGTGATTGTGGTGGTCGGGCTGTGGCCGGTGGCATTGCTGCTCGTCGGGATCGGTGCCGGGGTGAGCGCGCACATCTGGCGGCTGCGGCCACGCCCCGAGCGCGCCACCGAACTACACCAGCGCGCTGGCCTGCCTACCGACCACGCACATTGAAGCCGATGACGCCGGGGTTGACCAAGGGGGCGTCGCCAAGCAGGGCGTGGATGTTGCCCTCCCCCTCAACCGCACTGGTGACCGCTTTCGGGCGCTGCTTCTTGTCATCCTTGCCGCGGCCCTGCGACATAGGGGCGCCCATGAAGCCGCCACACTACCCCTGCTGACCTGCGGCGTTACTGGCGGAGGATCCTGTGGCGCTCGCCGCGCTGGTCGTCGCGCCGCAGAGGCCACCTGCCCCACGCCGAGAAGCGCTTCGATGCGGCCATCAAGACCAATCTCTTCTTTGACCTCGCGCAGTGCGGTCGCCGTAATCTCCTCACCCGGTTCGCAAATCCCGGAGATGGGTCCCCACCCCCCTCACTCCAAGGACACAGACACGTGGCGTACGGGGATAAACCACAAAGCAAAAACGGACATTCCGGCAGTTCATGCACCACGTCCTACTGTGGAAACCAACTGCTTTCGCTTGGAAAACTTCCCCCGCGGGCAGCTCCGCCGCCACCCGCTACTGCCTGCGCGAACGCCACGTCTCCCCATCCCGTGAAGTACGTCGATACTTTGATCATTCGTCGAACCGTCAACTACATCCCGATCGGAACTTCAATCAGTTCAGTGGCCGGTAGCGCTATCATTTGCTCACCAAAGTGACGCTGCAGCGAATGGGGAGCCTCAGAGCAGCACGACGATGACCACCAGCACCGTGATGACGGCGTCGAGAAGTCCGACGATCTTCGGCGTCCATGGCTTCTCACGACGTGCGCCGGTGATCGGCATCAGCGTCGCCCGCGCGAGCAACACGACGGCCACGACGATGATCGCTGGGTGGAACGGATGCCCGCCGGTGCCGAGCACGGCGACGACGGCGGCGACAAACACGACGACGTGATAGCCCACCGACCCGATGAACCAGGGCCTGGAGCCGCGTTCACGGATGAGCGTCTTCACGTAGGGCACAGTGCCGACGAAGTACGCCAGGTACACGGCAAATGCGGCCCACGCCTCCGAATCCAGGCCTCCCCCGGCCCACGCGGCCACCGGCAGGATGAGGCAGGCTGCTACGACAGTGGAGACGCCCGACAACAGCGACCTCGGACGCCGCTTCCATGCCTCGAACACGGCTATGCCCACCAACGGCGCGAACGCCGGGACCCACATGAGAAGCCGCCAGTCGAAGATCAGCGTTGTCACACCCGCGACGGCGGCGAGCGACCCGTAGACCAGGACTGGAGGCCGGTTGCGTTCGCGGAAGCGCGAGCGGATCCAGACGCTGCCGGCGAAAAACGTGAAATAGCCGAGCCACCAGGTCAGCAACAGGGGAATCGCAGTCCACGACGGCGCCAGGATGACACCAGTGATAGCGGGGACGGTGACCATGAACCAGGCGCCGTGTTGGTCGGGCACCCAACCGGGTGAGCGTCGGCGTGTGCGGGGGTTACGAGGCACGCTACGTTGTACCTGGCTCTTCGACATGTTTTTCACCCTACTGATGCGAAACCGTGAGGGGCAATTGGCGTGGTATTTTCCGTCGATTCGAAGCACCCGGCACCGCACCTCTGCCGCCTTTCGACTGCGCCGGCCTGGTTAAGCACACCACCCCATAAAGCTAAGGCGGCTTAAGGGTCAAAAAGTGTGTCTGGATTGGCTGATTTCCAGTAGGTGACCTGCATTAACGTTGAAAGTATATGC
>NZ_JASPJJ010000020.1:0-24631 GCF_030232825.1 Corynebacterium sp. MSK044 | reverse complement strand
AGCATATACTTTCAACGTTAATGCAGGTCACCTACTGGAAATCAGCCAATCCAGACACACTTTTTGACCCTTAAGCCGAAGCCGAAGTGGCCATCCCCGGGTTCGGGGTGGGAGGCCACGAGGTGGGGGAATTCGGGGGCAGCACCGTCGTCGCGGATGAAGGTGCTAAGAACCAGCCAGGCGTCATCGATCCCGGTTTCACCGTGCCCGTGCTTGGCGCCCGGCTTGAGCGGAATCCCGTACTGGAGGGGTTCTCCGTCCATGAGAACTTCAGCGCGATTTCTTGAACAGGGAGAACATAGTGACCTTTTTTCGTTAGTCGCGCTTCTTCATATTGGACAGGGCGTCGTCGAAGTCCTGCAGGAGCTTGTCCAAGGCCTTGTCGCTGTCATTGCGGTCTTCGCTGAGGATCAGTCGGTGGGCTTCGATGATGCGGCCACCGAAGTGAGTGAGGCACACCGCGTAATCGATGTCGCCACCCTGGGTATTGGTGCCTTCGACGCACCGCCATTTCAGGTTGTTGGTGTCGTAATTTGTTTCGTCGTAGGTGTCGCCCTCGTCGGTGAAGACCTCAACTGCGCTGTCGTAGGCGCGCTTGAAACCCCTATCCGAGGGGGAGGTCACGGCCTCGTACTCATCGTTGAAACTCGGGATGTAGATGAAGCTCAGCACTCGCAGTGTCTTGTTGCTGTTGAACAGCTCAGCTTCAACGCGGTGCTCCTTCGGATCGCTCTCACCGCTTTCAACTTCCAGTCCGGGCAGCTGGTGTAGAGCGGTGAAGAAGCTGTTCGTGACGTAGCCGTCGTAGCGTTTTAAGTCATCGCTGGAGTCAGCGGAGTCAGTGGAGGAGGAGGCGCTTGTCGGCGTCTCCGTTTCAGTCGCTGTCTCTGCTTCCGCGGCAGTTGACTGGGTGGACATGGCGGTGTCGTCTGTGCTGGTGTCATCGACGGTGCATGCAGTGAGTGCAAGTCCCGCGGCGGCGAGGATCGCCATTGTGGCGTGGGTTACTTTTGTGCGTCTCATGTTTGCAACGCTATCAACATTTTGGTGAGGCTACAGCGGTGATGGGGGCGAGATCTCTATACGCTGGGGGCCATGGATGATCTGCGCTTTCACGAGATGCCATCGCCGATTGGCCGGCTGGGTGTGGTGACATCTTCTGATGACGTGGTCAAGGTGCTGTTTGAGTCGGACGAGATCGATGACGAGCGTGGACGCATCAGTGCGGCCAACGACGTACCACCCGCTGTACGCGAGTTAGCCGAATATTTTTCTGGGCAGCGGCGGGATTTTACTGTGCCGTTAGATTTCCGCTTCGTTTCAGGTTTCCGTGCGGATGTTCTGCGGGAACTAGTCCGCGTGCCATTCGGGGAGACCACGACGTACGGCGAGCTGGCTAGGAAAGTGGGCAACCCAAAGGCCGTTCGGGCAGTGGGGAGTGCGTGCGCGAACAATCCGCTGCCACTGCTCGTACCATGCCACCGAGTGCTGCGTGCCGATGGCACGCTTGGCGGATACCGCGGTGGGTTGGAAGCGAAATGTCTCTTGCTCGAATTGGAGGGTATCGATGAAGCAGGTGTTCACTAAACATGGCAGCGCGCCGGGTGCCGCAGCAGCGGAAGCGGGGTATCTGCGTTGGTTGCGGGAAGGCTCCGAGGCGGTGGTGGAGGTCCTCGCCCTCGACGAAGATGCCAACACCCTCACCATCGAATGGGTCGACAGTGTTCGCCCAACCGTGGACGCTGCGCGCCGGGCGGGGGAAGAGCTCGCCGCCATTCATGCGATGGGGGCGCAAGCGTTCGGCGCGCCGGCTGCCGGGTGGGACGGCCCTAATTTCATCGGACGTGCTCAGCAAGATTGCTTATCGACGTCTCGCTGGGCCCCCTTCTACACCGCCCAACGAGTCCTGCCATTTGCGATCAAGGCGCATCGGCGGGGGAATGTGAGCGGGGAAGGGCTCGTCGCTATCAAGCAAGCATGCGATGCACTGCTGGCTGAGGATGAAGATGCGCCACTGGCCCGCATTCACGGTGATTTGTGGGCAGGTAACCTGCTCTTTTCTTCGCGCGGGCCACGCTTCATTGACCCGGCGGCGCATGGTGGTCACCCGCTGACCGACATAGCGATGCTTGAGTTGTTTGGCGCCCCACATCTTTCCGCGATCATTGACGGATATATAGCGGCCGGCGGAAACCTTGGTCGGGACTGGGAGCCCCGCATCCCGATTCACCAGCTGCACCCCCTGGCAGTGCACGCGTACACGCACGGGCCGAGCTACGGGTCTGCGCTGGTTGGGGCGGCGGAAGAGACTCTCCGTGTGCTTGGTGAAAGCCGTTGAGGGGTGGTTAGTGTGGGCCTTTAGCGCCACCACGACTCTGTCGGACCAGGTGGAAGGTGGCGTTTGTGTTGGCCGACGTGCCACAGGTGCTCGAGTCGCTGTGCTGCGGCGTCGTCGACGGGTTTGCCTTCGAGGTAGTCGTCGATCTGTGCGTATGTCACGCCGAGGGCTTCCTCGTCGGGGAGGGCCGGGCGATCTTCCTCCAGGTCTGCGGTGGGGACCTTCTCCCACAAGCGTGGGTTTGCGCCGAGGTGCTTGAGCATGGCCGCACCTTGTCGTTTGTTCAGGCCGGCGAGAGGGATGAGGTCGGCGGCGCCGTCGCCGTGTTTGGTGAAGAAGCCAGTGATGTTCTCCGCCGCATGGTCGGTGCCCACGACGAGTAGCCCCCGTTCGCCAGCGATGGCGTACTGCGCGATCATGCGCATGCGGGCTTTGACATTGCCTTTGTTGAAATCGCCGAGTCCATCTACGCCGAGTGCATCCGCGACTGCCGTGGCCATGGCGGTGGTGGCGGGTTCAATATTTACTGTCACGGCCTCATCGGGTGCGATGAATGCGAGCGCCAATTGCGCGTCATCCTCATCGGCCTGCACGCCGTGGGGGAGGCGCACGGCCACGAATTCAGCTTCCACTCCCTCAGCACGCATTTTCTCGACGGCGAGTTGCGCGAGCTTTCCTGCGAGTGTGGAGTCCTGTCCGCCGGAGATGCCCAGGACGTAGCCAGCGGCGCGGGTTGTGCGTAGGTAATCAGCCAGGAAATCGACGCGCGCTTCGATTTCCGCGGCGACGTCGATAGTAGGCTTCACGCCAAGCTTGTTAGCGATCTCTTTTTGCAACTCTTCATCCCTCACAGACATAGCTGCCACTCTAGCGGTTTGGTTCAGGCGGAATGGTCGGGTAACATAGTGCCCCGTTGTACGGCTGTGCTCTGACCGGGGATTATTCCGGTGAGGGTGGAGTCGCGGAAGAGTATTCTTTCGCCTAATCCAAAACGTACTGGCTGTTCACTCGTAATGCGTGATGGCTGGCGCGGCTAGACACAGAAAGGAGCGCCCGATGAAGGTCCGCAATTCCCTTCGGTCGCTGAAGAACAAGCCGGGCGCTCAGGTTGTGCGCCGCCGCGGCAAGGTCTACGTGATCAACAAGAAGGATCCGCGCTTCAAGGCTCGTCAGGGCTAAAGCGTCCAGCTTTTTAGCTACACACCCCGCCACTTGGGTTTCCCGGTGGCGGGGTGTTGTTTTTCCTGCAAAACCTGTTGACCAACGGCGTGAACTCAAACACAATGGGTATGCGGAGTTAACCGTGACTTCATTTTTGCGCGTTAAATTTGCCTATTTACCTGTCCGACAACTTTTGAGGATCTTGCTTATGGATACGACGAAAAAGTACGCGTTCGGTGTGGTTTCGGTGCTCGCCGTAGCCGTGCTTCTGCTTTTCGGGGGACTCATCGTGCCGGGGGTGGCTACGGCGCAGGGGGAAAGTGGGGGAGGTGGTGTGAGTTCTAGTAAGGCTGCGCTGATTGTTGATGCGTCTGGGTCGATGCTGGATGCGGATGTTGACGGTGGGACTCGTATGGATGCGGCGAAGAAGGCGGCGCATGAGTTGGTGAATGATTTGCCGGATTCGGCGAATTTAGGGTTGTTGGCGTACGGGATGAGGGTGTCGAATGCGCCTGAGGATCATGCGCGCGGGTGTCAGGATGTTGAGACGTTGGTGCCTGTGGGCAAACTTGATCGGGACTTGTTGAATAGCAAGATTGATGAGATGACTCCGAGTGGGTATACGCCGATTGGTAATTCTTTGCGTGCTGCTGCCAAGGAGTTGGGGGACGAGGGCGAGCGGACGATCATTTTGGTGTCGGACGGTATTGATACGTGTGCACCACCGCCGGTGTGTGAGGTGGCTAAGGAGCTTGCGGGTGAGGGTTTTGATCTGACCATTCATACGGTTGGGTTTAAGACTGATGAGGAGGCTCGTAAGGAGCTTGAGTGTGTTGCCCGGGTTTCTGGCGGTGATTTTTTGGAGGCGGATGATACCGCGTCGTTGGCTAAGTCGTTGAAGTTTTTGGCGCAGCGTTCTGCTGAGACGTATCAGACGGCGGGCACGTGGTTTGAGTATGCGGATACGCCTGAGGATGCGAAGTGGTTGGGGGAGGGCCGCTACCGCACGAAAGTAGATGTGCCCTTCAAGGGCGATCCCCGCGATGAAATGCCGTCGCGCTTTTTCAAGTTGGCTATTCCAGAAGGCCATCGTGCGATTGTGAGCACGGCGGTTCTTCCACAACGTCAGGCTTCGGGGCGCGCTAGGAAGGCTAACCTGCATGTCACTGGACGTGACGTGCAGAACGCGAATGAAAACTGTTTATCGGCACTTGCATCCAGTTTGGGTGTGGGCTCCACGTTTGGTTCGGGCTATCTCCCACCGGAGCCTGGTGTGCGAGTTATCGACCCGGAAGCGGGCGGTGAGAACTGTGACTCGCAGGAATGGATAGTGCCGACAAGGTTTTCATTGGTGAGTGGGGTGACAGATGAGCTGACCTCGGGTGCTGAGGCCGACGTGGAAGTGGTGATCGACTTCGAGCCGATTCTCGACGAGGCGCAAGTAGCTAAGTACCCAGCGCCCGATGCAACGAAGACTAATGAGGATGCCCCGCAGCTCGACTTCAATGGAGCGACCGACGTGAAGGGTGGCACGAGCTTCAGTACCGCTACCGAAGTGAAACCTGGCGCCTACAAGGATGCTTTGGTGCCCGGTGAGTACCGCTTCTACAAGATTCCTGTTGAGTATGGGCAGCGCCCAGTGGTGAATGTCCGTACTGGAGCGTCTGAGCGTCAAGCAGCGGACACACTCAACTTCAAGCTGTATTCACCGCTCCGCATCGATCATGGGAGTGATTCGCTCGTCTTCTATGACGAAAGCGACGAGGGGGCTATCGCTGGTGATGTGGTGAAATACCGCAACCGTGAGCTGCACGGAAAAAAGGACAGTCCTCGTGCTTACGCCGGTGCCTACTACGTGGGAGTGGCCCTTGACCAAGGAAAGGAAGACGACATCATGGGCGTGGAGCAGCCTTTTGAGATTGCCTTCGATGTCGTGGGGGAGAAAACCGATGGGCCGGACTGGCGTCCGACGGACAAGAATGGCCCGGAGCCGAGTGATACCCCGCCGGGGACTGACAAGAAGAAGTCTGAGAAGTTGGATAGCTCGGATGATTCGGATGTCCAAGCGCAGGATGAGTCCGAGGGTGGTGGCTTCGGGCTTAAGAACATCGTGATCGCGGCAATTGGTGCCGGCGTTGTGGTGCTGCTCGCGGCACTCGTGGCGCTGATCGCGGTGCTGCGGCGTAAGTAGCGGGTGACGCAGTCACGCACACACAAGGGACCCCATTCATTCCGGGTGTGAATCCGGGGTGGAGGGGTCTTTTCGGGGGCAGTGGTGAATATTTATCCGTTGAAATTTCACCGGTGTAAGCCTTTTTTGCAGGTTCAAGCACCTCCGGGGAACTACATGTAGGTGATTTCCCATCCCTATCCTGCGAATATCATACGTGTAACTACTACATGTAGTATGAGTTGCCGAAATATGGCACAACGTATAGTGTTGCCAAGTGTTCGCCTCCCCCAGGGGATGCGAGGAGAATTCGGTTCATTTTCGTCAGTTACTCCGTCAGCCATCGCCTCACAGAAAGAGATTCGCGGTTATGTCCATCACCCTTTACACCAAGCCGGCATGTGTTCAGTGCACTGCAACCAAGAAGGCTCTCGACCGTGCGGGTCTGGAATACACCACGGTGGATATCTCCATGGATGACTCCGCGCGTGACTACGTCATGGCGCTGGGCTACCTGCAGGCACCGGTTGTTGAGGTTGACGGTGAGCACTGGTCGGGCTTCCGCCCAGACCGCATCCGCACTCTCGCAGAAAGCGTCGCTTAAGCTTCCGCACATTGTTTCCAAGCCGTCACTCGTTGGCGGCTTGAAGTATAAGAAAGGGTTCGGCAGATGTTGGTGGTCTACTTCTCCTCGGTGACGGGTAACACGGCCCGTTTTGTTGAGAAGTTGGGGTTGCCTGCCGCGCGGATCCCGCTGCGGAAGCTGGAGGGAGACCTTGTCGTCGATAAGCCTTACGTGCTTGTGTGTCCGACATATGGCGGGGGAGCGTCCTTGGTGAAGGGCGTGAACTCTCGCCCGGTGCCCCCTCAAGTCATCCGTTTTCTGAACAATGAGCACAATCGCAATCTTCTGCGTGGCGTGATCGCCGCGGGCAATTCGAATTTTGGTCCGGATTTCTGTCTGGCAGGAGATGTGATTTCTGCGAAGACCGGCAAACCATACCTCTACCGCTTTGAGCTGATGGGTACGGAAACTGACGTGGAGTGTGTGCGCGACTCCTTGCTGGAACAGTCGGCTGAACTGGGGCTTGAACCGCTCACTGCCGCTGAAGAAGAAGCACTCGAGCAGCGCAAGGCGCAACCAGCAAATGAGAATGCTGAAAGACTTGCGCGGCTGCGTGCACGCTATCAAGCTGTGTGAGTAGCGTCGCTTTGAATGACTCTGAACAAACCTTCAAACCAAGCATCACCTGCTTGATTTAGCCACTATTTAAAAAAGAAAGGCCGCCCATCGTGTCCGAAAACCTGGGGAAATCCGTCGCTGAGCCGGTGAACAAGGAGGATCAGCTTGACTTCCACGCGTTGAATGCGCTTTTGAATCTGTATGACGAGAACGGTCAGATTCAGTTTGATAAGGACCGGGAAGCTGCCAACCAGTACTTCTTGCAGCACGTTAACCAGAACACCGTCTACTTCCATGACTTGGAAGAGAAGATGGATTACCTGGTGGAGAACAAGTACTACGAGCCTGAGGTCATTGCGCAGTATGACTGGGATTTTGTGAAGTCCACGTTCAAGCGTGCGTACTCCTATAAGTTCCGTTTCAAGTCCTTCTTGGGTGCGTACAAGTACTACACCTCGTACACGCTGAAGACGTTTGACGGTCGCCGTTACCTGGAGCGCTTCGAGGATCGTGTCTCCATGACTGCACTTTTCCTCGCCGACGGCAACGAGGAGCTCGCTTCTTCGCTTGTCGACGAGATTATGACCGGCCGCTTCCAGCCAGCAACCCCGACCTTCCTGAATGCTGGTAAGGCGCAGCGCGGCGAGCTCGTGTCCTGCTTCTTGTTGCGTATTGAGGACAATATGGAGTCCATCGGTCGCGCGATTAACTCCTCCCTACAGCTGTCCAAGCGCGGCGGTGGCGTGGCGCTGCTGCTGTCCAACATCCGTGAATCGGGTGCGCCGATTAAGCGCATTGAGAACCAGTCTTCTGGTGTTATCCCCGTGATGAAGCTGCTGGAGGATTCCTTCTCCTACGCAAACCAGCTCGGTGCTCGCCAGGGTGCTGGTGCGGTGTACCTCAATGCCCACCACCCGGACATCCTGAGCTTCTTGGATACCAAGCGCGAGAATGCGGATGAGAAGATCCGTATTAAGACGCTTTCCCTCGGCGTGGTTATTCCGGATATCACCTTTGAGCTGGCTAAGCGCAATGATGATATGTACTTGTTCTCCCCGTATGACGTGGAGCGTGTGTACGGCGTTCCGTTCGGTGACATCTCCGTGACGGAGAAGTACGAGGAGATGGTGGAGGACCCGCGTATCCGCAAGTCCAAGATCAACGCCCGCCAGTTCTTCCAGACCATCGCGGAGATCCAGTTCGAGTCCGGCTACCCGTACATCATGTTCGAGGACACCGCGAACAGGGCAAACCCGGTCAAGATCGGCCGCGTGAACATGTCTAACCTCTGCTCCGAGATCCTTCAGGTGAACACTCCGTCGGAGCTCAATGATGATCTGACGTACCAGGAAGTGGGTCAGGATATTTCCTGCAACCTGGGTTCCTTGAATATTGCGATGGCGATGGACTCAGATGACTTCTCCAAGACTGTGGAGACCGCAATCCGTGGCCTCACAGCAGTGGCGGACAAGACCTCGATCGATTCGGTCCCGTCCGTGCGTGAAGGCAATAATGCTTCGCACGCCATCGGCTTGGGTCAGATGAATCTGCACGGCTACTTGGGCCGTGAGCACATTCACTACGGCTCGGAGGAAGGCCTGGACTTCACCAACGCCTACTTCGCCACCGTCATGTACGAGTGCATCAAGGCCTCCCACAAGATCGCTGTGGAGACGGGCCAGGCTTTCGACGGTTTTGAGCGCTCTGAATATGCGACCGGTGAATTCTTCGATCGCTACAACCCGGAGGATTTCCAGCCGAAGACGGAGAAGGTCAAGGAGATCTTTGCTAAGTCCAACGCGACGCCCCCGTCCGCGGAAGAGTGGGCGCAACTGAAGGCCGATGTAGCACGCGACGGTATTTACAACCGTTACCTGCAGGCTGTGCCGCCAACCGGTTCGATTTCATACATCAACAACTCGACTTCCTCGATCCACCCGATTGCCTCCAAGATTGAGATCCGCAAGGAAGGCAAGATCGGCCGCGTCTACTACCCAGCGCCGCACATGGACAACGAGAACATCGAATACTTCACCGATGCCTATGAAATTGGGTACGAGAAGATCATCGATACCTATGCGGTGGCAACGAAGTACGTGGACCAGGGCCTGTCGCTGACCTTGTTCTTCAAGGACACGGTGACCACGCGTGATCTCAACCGCGCGCAGATTTACGCTTGGCGCAAGGGCATCAAGACGCTGTACTACATCCGTCTGCGCCAGATGGCTTTGGAAGGCACTGAGATTGAGGGCTGCGTGTCCTGCATGCTCTAGGCTGCTTTTCGACGAATTAAACCCCCTGCTTTTCGCACTACGAGAGGATGATCTGCGTGACCTACGCGCATGAGTACGACGAGTACTTGGCCGAGCATGACAAGCCGGTGAAGGCCATTAACTGGAACTCCATTCCTGATGAAAAGGACTTGGAGGTCTGGGACCGACTGACTGGTAACTTCTGGCTGCCAGAAAAGATTCCGGTGTCTAACGATATTCCGAGTTGGCGCACGCTGACGGATGAAGAGAAGACCGCGACGATGCGTGTGTTCACCGGCTTGACGCTCTTGGACACGATTCAGGGCACGGTCGGTGCGGTGTCGTTGCTGCCAGATGCGATGTCGCTGCATGAGGAAGCAGTGTTCACCAACATTGCGTTCATGGAGTCTGTCCATGCGAAGTCCTATTCCAACATCTTCATGACGTTGGCAGACACGCCAGCGATCAATGATGCTTTCCGTTGGTCCGAGGAAAACGAGAACCTGCAGCGCAAGGCCAAAATCATCCTGAGCTACTACGAAGGTGATGATCCACTGAAGCGCAAGATCGCCTCGGTGATGCTGGAGTCCTTCCTCTTCTACTCGGGCTTCTACCTGCCGCTGAACTGGTCGGTGCATTCCAAGCTCACCAACACGGCTGACATCATCCGCCTGATCATTCGTGATGAGGCGGTGCATGGCTACTACATCGGTTACAAGTACCAGCAGGCTGTGCGCAAGGAGTCGCAGGAGCGTCAGGATGAGTTGAAGGAGTACACCTTCGACTTGCTGTATGACCTCTATGACAACGAGTGCCAGTACACCGAGGACATTTACGATCCGCTGGGTTGGACCGAGGATGTGAAGCGCTTCCTGCGCTACAACGCGAACAAGGCCTTGAACAACCTAGGCTACGAGGGCCTGTTCCCGGTGGATGAGACGCGTGTGTCGCCGGCGATCCTGGCGTCCTTGTCCCCGAATGCGGATGAGAACCACGACTTCTTCTCTGGTTCGGGTTCCTCCTATGTTATTGGCAAGGCCGAGGACACCCAGGATGATGACTGGGACTTCTAACTGACAATTGCCTGACGGCCCCGTGTGTATTTCAACACGCGGGGCCGTCTTTGGCTCTACCTATTCCGGGGTTAGTTGAGTCGGATAAAAGGTGCTCGGGAGGAGTGAGCTGGGGGTGAAAACGCACACCGCACTCACCTGAAGAAGCAGGTGATAAGACAATTGCGTTTGGGTGGAGCTGTGGGCTCCCGTGATAAGGGCCAAGGGTGGGGGGAAGCTGGAGCATGTCTGGCTTTTCACTGGGGTTGGGGGATAAGATGAAGCGGTATTAGCTGCGCTCTATCTATGGCTGATTCGTTGTGGACCCCTAAAGGAGACCGCAAAGGAAAATGAGCTATAGGTGCGGTCCGGAAAACCTGCCGGCTCGTTGCGTGGTTGAGCATGACAATCAGGAGGAAACGAATGACTGCTGTGGCACCGCGGCTCGATAATGACGCCGTGAATGTTGCACCTTCCCGGCCAGAGCCAACTGGGAAGGCACGTAAGGGTACCCGCTTCTGGGACCTCATGACCACCACGGACCACAAACAACTGGGCATTTTCTACATGATTACGTCCTTTATTTGGTTCTTCCTTGGTGGCCTCATGGCGCTGCTGATCCGCGCTGAGCTTTTCAACCCGGGTCTGCGGTTCCTGTCCAATGAGCAGTTCAACCAGCTGTTCACCATGCACGGCACCGTGATGCTTCTGGCATTCGGTACCCCGATGGTGTGGGGTTTTGCTAACTTCATCCTGCCGCTGCAGATCGGCGCGCCGGATGTTGCTTTCCCGCGTTTGAACGCCTTTGGTTTCTGGATCACCACCGTCGGTGTTATTGCAATGCTTGCTGGCTTTGCTACCCCGGGCGGTGCTGCTGACTTCGGCTGGACCATGTACATGCCGCTGGCAGACGCGATCAACACCCCGAGTGTTGGCGCTGACCTGTGGATCATGGGTGTGGGTGCAACCGGTATCGGTACCGTTGCTTCCGCCATCAACATGGTCACCACTGTTCTGACCCTGCGTGCACCGGGTATGACCATGTTCCGTCTGCCGGTGTTCACTTGGACGATCTTCGTTGCGTCCATCCTGGCGCTGTTGATCTTCCCGCTGCTGCTCGCAGCTGCTCTCGGTGTCCTGTACGACCGTAAGCTCGGCGGCCACATCTACGATCCGGCTAACGGTGGTGCCATCCTGTGGCAGCACCTGTTCTGGTTCTTCGGCCACCCTGAGGTGTACGTCTTGGCTCTGCCGTTCTTCGGCATTATCTCCGAGATCATCCCGGTCTTCTCCCGCAAGCCGATCTTCGGCTACATCGGCCTGGTCTTCGCAACCCTGGCTATTGGTGGCCTGTCCATGGCTGTGTGGGCGCACCACATGTACGTGACCGGCGCGGTCCTGCTGCCGTTCTTCTCGTTCATGACGTTCCTGATTGCTGTTCCGACCGGCGTGAAGTTCTTCAACTGGGTGGGCACCATGTGGAATGGTCACCTGACGTTCGAGACCCCGATGCTTTGGTCCATGGGCTTCCTGTTCACGTTCCTCTTCGGTGGTTTGACCGGTATTATGCTGGCTTCCCCGCCGCTGGACTTCCAGCTCTCTGACACCTACTTCGTGGTTGCTCACTTCCACTACACCCTGTTCGGCACCATCGTGTTCGCCACCACCGCTGGCATTTACTTCTGGTTCCCGAAGATGACGGGTCGCATGATGGATGAGCGCTTGGGCAAGATCCACTTCTGGCTCGTGTTCATCGGCTTCAACATGACCTTCCTGGTTCAGCACTGGCTTGGCAACATGGGTATGCCGCGCCGTTACGCTGACTACCTGGACACGGACGGCTTCACGCTGCTCAACCAGATCTCCACGGTTGGCTCCTTCATCCTGGGTATCGGCTTCCTGCCGTTCATCTGGAACGTGTACAAGTCCTGGCGCTACGGTGAGATCGTCACTGTTGATGATCCGTGGGGTTACGGCAACTCCCTCGAGTGGGCAACTACTTGCCCGCCGCCGCACCACAACTTCACCTCGCTGCCGCGTATCCGTTCTGAGCGTCCGGCCTTCGAGCTGCACCACCCGCACATGGTTGAGGCCATGCGCCGTGAGGCTCACACTGGCCACCACGACGCCTAAGGGCTAAACGCAGCCCCGCAACGGGTGCTGCAGTGTGACTCCTGATCGAAGCCCCATTCCACACAGACCGTGTGGAATGGGGCTTCGTGCTGTCGTGGGGTAGTTTCAATCTCATGACTTATGAGGTGAGCCTTCAGCCTGGACTTGAATCAGCCGTCATCACATTGACGGGAGCGGATCGTCCGGGTGTTACCGCGGCGTTCTTCGCGGTGTTGTCGCAGCATGGTGTGCAGTTGCTTGATGTGGAGCAAGCCCAGTTCCGTGGGTATCTTGCGCTGGCAGCGTTCGCTGGTGTGAACCTGTCGATGGCGGACGCGTTGCGCCGTGATTTGGAGTCGGCACCGGAGTTGTCGGATCACACGGTGCGGATTGATACGGAAGAAGACAAGCTGTCTCCGCAGCGCAAGCGTTCCACGCACGTTGTGGTGGTTCTGGGTGATCCGGTGACGGCGGAAGCAGTCTCGGAGATTGGCCGCACGCTGGCGGACTTCGGGGCGAATATTGACCGAATCCGTGGGATCTCCGATTACCCGGTGACGGGCCTGGAGTTGTCCATCACCATCCCGGGTACGGGCGATGAGGTGAGCCACACTGTGCGCCAAGCTCTGGCGGAGCTGACTTCCGGCTTGGGTGTGGATATTGCGATTGA
This sequence comes from Corynebacterium sp. MSK044, assembly GCF_030232825.1. Lineage (NCBI taxonomy): Bacteria > Bacillati > Actinomycetota > Actinomycetes > Mycobacteriales > Corynebacteriaceae > Corynebacterium > Corynebacterium sp. MSK044. The sequence goes on along the minus strand of NZ_JASPJJ010000020.1, from coordinate 11,693 downwards.
GCGTTCTGGTCTGGCCCGCCGCTCGAAGCGTTTGGTGTGCTTTGATTGTGATTCCACGTTGATCACGGGCGAGGTCATTGAGATGCTCGCGGCGCATGCCGGCCGTGAAGCTGAAGTCGCTGAGGTGACGGAGCGTGCAATGCGTGGTGAGCTCGATTTCGAAGAATCCCTGCGTGAGCGCGTGGCTACCCTCGCGGGCTTGGATGCGTCGGTTCTGGATGAGGTCGCGCGGGATATCGTGCTCACCCCGGGTGCACGCACAACGATTCGCACGCTGAAGCAAATGGGTTACCGCACCGCGGTTGTCTCCGGTGGGTTCATTCAGGTTCTTGAGCCGATGGCGGAGGAGCTCGATCTGGATTATGTCCGCGCGAACACGCTGGAGGTCGTTGACGGGAAGTTGACGGGCCGGGTGATTGGGAAGGTCGTGGATAGGCGAGCGAAGGCTGAGTTCTTGGCGGAGTTTGCTCAGGATTCGGGCTTGCGCATGTCCCAGACTGTTGCGGTGGGCGATGGTGCGAATGACATTGACATGCTCACAGCCGCGGGCCTGGGTATTGCGTTCAACGCGAAGCCGGCGCTGCGCGAGGTTGCGGATACCTCGGTGAATCACCCGTTCTTGGACTCGGTGCTGTACATCATGGGTGTGCCGCGCCATGAAATCGATGTGCTCAATGAAGAGCAGGGGATCGACGGTAAGGTCGCGCTCGATTAATGCCAGAGCAGGAGCTTATCGACGCCTACCGTACCCTCCACTCCGCCATGCAGGATCCCGCGCGGGGCGGTGAAGATCCAGCGGATCCAGCAACAGTGCAGGCGATGCAAATTGCCCTGCACCTTCCGAAACAGGATCCGCCGAAGCGCGGGGATGTGCTTACCGCGGCAGCGCAGGCCGTCGTGGCGGTGTGCATGGACCCGCGTGCTGGGCGCGAGGGTGCGTGGCGTGACAGCCTGGTTGGTTGGTACGGCCGCCGCATCCGGAAGATCGCCAGACGTGCTCGTGGTGCGAGTTGGGATCACGTGCAGGGGTTGCCAGGATGTACGGCAACGCATGGCACTGCCCGAGCTCGCGCGTTCATCCCATCCGCGGTGGGAGATGTCCCGCATGAGATCACCAAGCTTCAGATCAAGGGGACGGATCTGCCTCACGATGGTGGGGAAGTGCCCACGGCGGAGCAGATTCTCACCGCACCGGTACCAACGGTGATGATCAATGACTCGTTGAACATGTCTGTCGGTAAAGCAGCGGCCCAGGCTGGCCATGCCTCCATGCTGCTGGCGGCGGCAATGGAGGAGGATTGGGTGCTTTCTTGGGTGCAGGCGGGCTTCCCACTCGTGGTGCATGAGTTGCCGGAAGGTATTTTCAACGAGGTCATCGCGGATAGAGGAACCATCGTCGTGCAGGATGCAGGTTTCACTGAAGTGTCCCCGGGGTCAGTAACGGCGGCCGCGATCCGAGGTGCGTTAGTTTGAAGCCACGAGCCGCTTAAGAGCGGCGCGCACGACGGTGGGGTCGGTGGTCTCCCAGAAGTCCGGCAGGGATGCGCGGAGGAATTGTCCGTAACGTTTGGTGGCTAGGCGACTATCCAGGATGGAGACCACGCCGCGGTCGCTGGTGCTGCGCAGAAGACGGCCTGCACCTTGGGCGAGCAACAAAGCAGCATGGGTGGCAGAGACTTCCATGAAACCGGAGCGGCCAGCAGCATCAGCAGCATTCGATCGGGCCTGCAGGAGCGGATCATCCGGGCGAGGGAACGGAATACGGTCAATGATCACCTGGGACAGGGACTTCCCGGGAACATCCACGCCCTGCCACAGACTCAGGGTGCCAAAGAGGCACACGTTCTCACTCGCCGCGAACTTGTTCACCAATGCGCCGATGGAATCATCGCCCTGCACGAGAATGTCGAAGGGCAGTTTCTTACGTAGCGCATCGGCTGCTTCGACCGCAGCGCGTTTCGACGAAAACAGGCCCAACGTCCGCCCACCCGCCGCAGTGATGAGCTCGGCCATCTCCGTGATGGTGTCCTCACTGAGACCATCGCGGCCTGGCGGAGGAAGGTGTTTAGCCACGTAGAGAATCCCAGCCTTGCGCGGATCAAACGGGGTGCCGGCATCCAAGGACTCCCAGCTGCCGTTAGGCAGGCCCCAGGCAGAGGCCATCGCGCGGAAGTTGCCGCCCACCGTGAGAGTGGCGGAGGCTAGCACGACGGTTTGCTCCCCGAAGAGGTTGTCCCGCAGCAGAGTGGACACAGACAGCGGCGCGACGGAGACGGAATCGGAGGTGTCGGAATACCGCTCCACGCGGGTCAACCACACCACGTCAACATGCTTGGACGGATCCGCCTCATCAAAGACTTCGAGGATGCGCACGATGGAATCATGCAGTTCAGCTAGGTGGTTCTTGAGGTTCTCGCGCTCGGCGAAAGTCTCCGGATCATTCGTGGCTTCGCCCTCAGGCCCACGGGAGATGGCATCCCGAGTGCGCCACAGTGCATCACGCACACCGGCGAAGGATGCGCGGGCGGGGTCAGAGATGGTTTCCCAGCGGCCGGGGGTTTCGAGGGCGAGGACGGCGGTGAAATCGTCGATAAGCGATTCAAGCTTGCTTTGCTCTGTCTTGGCCTTGAGCTTGCCGGCGCGGCGTGCGGCGAGCGTGAGCGCGCGAGCGGAGATTTCATTCGTAGCCACAGAGGTGACGCGGCCGTCGAGTTCGTGAGCCTCATCGATGATGACAGCACTGTGTTCGGGCAGAACATTGATCTCGCTCATAGCGTCGATCGCGAGCAGCGCGTGGTTGGTGACCACGATGTCCACGTCCTGCGTGCGGCGGCGAGCTGCCTCGGCGAAACACTCCTCGCCGTGAGGGCAACGGGTGGCGCCGACGCACTCAGCAGCGGTGACCGACAGCTGACGCCACGCCTGATCCGGCACACCGGGCTCAAGATCATCGCGGTCGCCCGTTTCCGTCTCATCCGCCCACTCGTAGACGCGCTTGATGTGGCGGCCGAGCCAGGAGACCTCTTCTTCGTCGATAAGCGCTTCATCTTTCTGCGGATCCACCGCGAGCTTATTCAGGCACAGGTAATTCGAGCGGCCCTTCTGAATAGCGAAGGTCGGCGTGCGGGCGAGCAGCGGATCAAGCGCTTCAACGAGACGCGGAAGATCCCGCTCCACCAGCTGCCGCTGGAGCGCCAACGTGGCGGTGGACACGATCACCGTTGTATCCGTGGCCTGCGCGTGACGGATCGCGGGAACGAGGTAGGCCAGCGACTTACCCGTACCCGTACCAGCCTGCACAGCAAGGTGGCGCTCATCTGTCAGAGCCCTCGTGACGGCCTCTGCCATAGCCACCTGACCGGGGCGCTCCGCTCCGCCGAGGGCCTCCACCGCAGCAGCAAGCAGCTCCTGCGTGCTCAGCGACAGCGGATCCTGGCCGTTAGTCTCTGTGTTTTTGTCCACTCGTGCCCGTTAGCTTTCAGGGAAACCGATGAAGCGAGTCCGAATCGCCGGTTCATCCCGCGACAACGCAAGACCCTCCCACGGCAAAGTTTCACGCTGCTTAGCCAGGTGGGCGCGAGTTGCTTCGAGGTCATCCAGCCCATCGACGATCTCCCCATCACGCATGAGCGGGACAACGAGTTGGCGGTAATCCAAGGAAGTTGGGTTCTCCGGCACGTTGTCCAGCGGGTATACGATTTCCTCCACGGCGACGCCAGATCCGCGGTAGGTGCGCACTGCGCCCTTCGCGCCGCCCTTCATCTGCTTGCCGGAGGAACGCTTTGCCACGGGCACACCGTCCACCTCAACGAGCTTGTATACCATGCCAGCGGTGGGTGCGCCGGAACCAGTGACCACGGACGTGCCCACACCATAGCCATCCACTGGGTCAGAGCGCAGACCGGCGATGGTGAACTCATCCAGGTCAGAAGAAACAATGATCTTGGTGTTGTACGCACCTAGGTCATCCAATTGTGCGCGGACCCGGCGCGACATGATGCCCAGGTCGCCGGAGTCAATGCGTACACCGCCCAGTTCCGTGCCGGCGACCTCGATGGCGTTGGCCACGCCTTGGGTGATGTCGTAGGTGTCTACCAGCAAGGTGGTGTCCACGCCGAGGGATTCAATCTGGGCCTTGAACGCGGCCTTCTCATTCGGCGTGCCGTCCGGATTGGTGTGCAGCAACGTCCATGCGTGCGCGGCGGTGCCGGCGGCGGGGATGCCGTAGCGGAGGGAGGCCTCCATGTTGGAGGTGGAGGAAAAACCAGCGATGTAGGCCGCGCGCGCACCGGTGACTGCAGCTTGCTCATTGGTGCGGCGGGAGCCCATCTCCATGATCGGGCGGCCATCAGCGGCCGTGACCATGCGGGAAGCGGCGGTAGCAACGGCGGAGTCAGCGTTGAGGATAGACAGGATGACTGTTTCCAGGATGCAGCATTCCGCAAAGGTGCCGCGCACGGTGAGGATGGGGGAGTACGGGAAGTACAGTTCGCCTTCCTTATACCCGTCGATCTGCCCGGTGAAGCGGTAGTTGCGCAGGTAGTCCTTCGTTTCCTCGCTCAAGAAATCGGCGGTGGCAATCTGATCTTCGGTGAAACGAAAATCGCGCACCGCCTGGATCAGGCGTCCAGTACCAGCGACAACACCGTAACGGCGCTCATTGGGTAGCTTGCGCCCGAAAACCTCAAAGACGCACTCGCGTGAATGGGTGCCATCTTTCATGGAGGCATCGAGCATGGTCAGCTCATACATATCCGTCAAGAAAGCTGTCGACGGCTGCTGGGATGTGGACGCGGACTCAGACTGTGTCATGCACACAACACTAGTCGTAGGTGCTGCGAGTGGGGCCAGCACTCGTCCGGACCATTCTGGGATTGAGATGTTTAGTATTCTTGGCGCCATGAACGGTGTCACACATGAGGTCCGCTTGGGGTCCCCCATGGCCACGCCCGAGTTGGACGAGGCGATTGAGATCAATGTTGAAACAGCAGAGAACCTGCCGTGGATGTGCATCGTGTGGGATGACCCGGTGAATCTGCAAAGCTACGTCACCTACGTTTTCCAAACCGTGCTGGGGTATAGCCGCAAGCGTGCACAGGAACTGATGATGCAGGTGCACACAGAAGGCAAAGCCGTGGTCTCCTCAGGCGAGAAAGATAAGGTCGAAGGCGATGTGAAGAAGCTGCACACCGCTGGCCTATGGGCAACCATGCAGCAGGCCGGCTAAGACTGGCTTTAGAGGGAGGACAGACAACATGCAGCCGTGGCGGCGCAAGAAAGGGCTCATGCGGAGCCCGCGATTTAGCACCGTGTTTGATCCGATGGAGCGGGAAGTGATCGGTGACCTCACCGCTACTGTCTCCGAGGCACTCATTCAGCGGGCGCAGTCCGCGCCGAAGGATGAACTGGCGGAAATGATGGGAATGGCCGCTGGCCACACAGAAGCGCCGACGGATCCTTCCCTGGCGCGTCTCCTTCCAGATTTTGAGCGCGAGGGCGATGAAGAGTTCGATGGGGATAATGCGCTGCTGCGTTCCCTGCATGAAACCGACATCATTAAGGCGAAGCTGACTAACCTGCAGGTGGTCAACGCGGCGCTGGGCCCCACCGGTGGCGTTGCCGTCACCATCGAGGAGCATGAGGCGGAGCAGTTCATCGCGGCGCTCAATGACATGCGGTTGTACGTCTCGGCGGCGGAAGCACCGACGGAAGCTGCGGAGCAGGACCAAGCCAACCTGGTGGAGTGGCTCGCTTACTGCCAGCATTCACTGCTGGAAGCCTTGATGGGGGAGTGACGTGGCTTCGGGCGCAGCGTGGCACATCACGCCGGTAGTCACGGAGTTCTCTGTGCCGGGCCTCAAGCTCGGACACTGTTCTTTGGGGGACACAGGAGTTACCGCGGTCGTATCCACGGATAGCGCCGGCGCACTCGGTGCCGTGGATGTGCGCGGGGGTGGCCCCGGTACCCGTGAGACGGATTTGCTGGATCCGCACAACAGTGTTGAACGGGTCCACGCCGTCGTGCTCGCTGGCGGTTCCGCATTCGGGCTAGCCGCCGCTGATGGCGCCATGCGGGAGCTGGAAGCTCGTGGTGTTGGCTTCCCCGTTTTCGGTGAAGATAATCCAGGCCCGCGCGTGCCCATCGTGCCTGCCGCCGTCATCTTTGATCTCATCGTGGGTGACCCGAACCACCGTCCCGGCGCTGAGGATGGTGTGGCAGCCGTCCGCGCCGCCCTCGATAGTGAACCTGCGGATACCTCCGGCACGGTCGGGGCCGGCTGCGGCGCTTTGGCCGGGGTGTTGCGTGGTGGTTTCGGTCGTGCACAAACCACAGTGGTAAGCGCCGACGGGGACAAGGAGTGCATCATCGCCGTGGCAGTCGTGGCCAATCCCCTGGGAAGTCCGATTGACCCAGCTACCGGCAGGTTCTACGGCGATCCCACCCGTCCGCCGGTGGACACGCAGGCCTTCGCCCAGTTGGAACGCCCCACCCCGAAGTTGAACACCACCATCGGCGTCGTGGCCACCACCTGCCCTTTGCCGCCCGCGCAGCTTGAGCGCCTAGCCATGACCGGCCACGACGGCTTGGCGCGCGCAGTGCGTCCCGCGCACTCACCGCTCGACGGAGACACGCTTTTTTGCTTATCGACGGCCCAACAATCCCCCACCACCATCCCCGACCCCGACCTCCTGTACACCCTGTGCGACGCCTCTGCCCGATGCGTGGAAGCAGCGATCGTGGATGCGGTGGCCTCCGCTGAATCCGGCTACGCCGTGACCGCCTGGGCCGACATCCTTGCATCAAAGCCATTAAGCTAAGCCGCACCATGAGCAATTTTCCCCCTTCCGGCCCGTACCCCGGCAACCAGTACAGCAGCCAGCACAGTAACCAGTACGGCAACCAGTATGGTCAGCCGTTTGGCGCACCCAACGGTGGCCTGCCTACTCGGCCGTCCTACCCTGGGCAGCCCACACAACCACGCCATCCACGGCAGAAAACTCGAGGCAGTCAGATGCGTCTGGGGTTGATGTATGCGATGGGGTATGTGGCGCTCATCTGGGCAGTGCACATCATCAACGTGTTCCTTTTCGGTGGTGCCTTAACCGCGTTTGGCATCCATCCCCTGGATACGTCGTCCCTGCCCTTCATTTTCACCTCGCCGATCCTGCACGCGAATTTTGAGCACCTCATGTCCAACACGGTGCCGGGGGCGATCTTCGCTTTCCTCATTGGCTATTCCGGTAGCAGGGTCTTCTGGGAAGTCACCGCTTTCGTCGTGGGCATCGGGGGCCTCGGCGTGTGGCTGTTAGGCGGTATTGGCACGAACCATATCGGCGCATCCATGCTGGTGTACGGCTGGTTGGGGTACTTGCTGGTGCGTGGCATTTTCAACCGCTCTGCGTCACAGATTGTGCTCGGTGTTCTACTAGGCCTGTCCTACTCCGGTTTGGTGTGGGGTGTCTTGCCGTTGACACCAGGGGTGAGCTGGCAGGCGCACCTCTTTGGGGCGCTCGGTGGAATAGCCGCCGGCATCTTCATCACTTCTGATGATCCACCAGCGTTGGCAGCCCGGAAGCAGCAGAAGAAGGCGATCAAGCAGTCCGCGCGGAAAGTTCGCTAGACAACTTCCTCCAGACTTTGAATGGGTGCAGGGTATTGCACTAAATGGTTGTGGCTGTATCTAAAATCTTCTTAGGTACAAACGCTGCACTACACCAGATGGGGGTACTTTCCAGTATTCATGAGAAAATTTCACGTGAAAGTATGAGTTTTCTCAGGCTTAAGTTATTCTTACTTTCATGAGCAACATGAATGCACAACTTGGGTCTCTCTCTGTCCCTGAATCCGATGTGTGGTCCCGTTTCTGGGCTGTGCAAATGCAGCTGCCCGCTATTCTCGACGCACAGCTGAAGCGTGATGCTGGTGTCGCCTACTTTGAGTTTCATGCGCTGCAGAAGATTGCGGAGTCCAAGCGCAAGTCACGCCGTATGACAGATTTGTCTGAGGCGACGGCAATGTCGCTGTCCCACCTGTCACGCGTGGTTACTCGTTTGGAAAAGAAGGGCCTCGTGGTTCGTATCCCAGACCCGAATGATGGCCGCTCAACGTTTGCCACACTCACCCCGGAAGGGGAGCGGACCGTGAAGATGGCTCTGCCGGGACATACCGCTGAGTTGCGTCGCGTCATCTTTGACAATCTTGAGGGCGAGGAGCTGGAGCAGCTGGCAGACGTCTTCGCCCGTATGAACTCTGCCCTTGTATCTGAGTCGGAGCTCGACGAGGCGGCGGAGAAAACGGGGAAGGTTAGTGCGGCGTAGGGGGCGTCGATAAGCAATGAGCTCTCAGTACCGCCCTCCTAGTGGGGCGGTACACTTCTGTGCGTGGATAATAATGCGCCGATTGGCATCTTTGATTCTGGTTTTGGGGGGCTGACGGTGGCCCGCGCGGTCATGGATCAGCTGCAACATGAATCGGTGCTGTACATCGGGGATTCTGCGAACGGACCGTATGGGCCGAAGCCGCTGGCACAGGTGCGTGAACATGCGATGGCGATCGCGGATGATCTGGTTGAACGCGGCTGCAAGATGATTGTCATAGCCTGCAACACCGCTTCGGCTGCATTTCTGCACGATGCGCGTGAGCGATATGACGTGCCGGTGATTGAGGTGATCAAGCCGGCTGTGCGCCGCGCGGTGGCCACCACCCGTAATGGCAAAGTTGGCGTGATTGGTACAGAGGCAACGATTCGCTCTGGCGCCTATCAGGACCTGTTCAACCTGACACCGTCCGTCGAAGTGACTGCCGCGGCGTGCCCCGCTTTCGTGGAATTTGTGGAACGCGGCATCACATCAGGGCGACAGATCCTCGGCGTGGCGCAGGGCTACCTAGAGCCGCTGCAGGCCGCGGGGGTAGACACGCTCGTCCTTGGATGTACCCATTATCCGCTGCTCTCCGGCGTCATTCAGCTGGCGATCGGTGAGAATGTCACGCTTGTATCTTCCGCCGAGGAGACCGCGAAAGACGTGCTGCGCATCCTCACCGAAAATGACATGTTTGCAGATGAAGAGCACGAACCTACCCGGATTTTTGAGTCCACGGGAGACCCGGAAACCTTCAACAGGCTTGCCGCGCGCTTCCTTGGACCCCATGTGGAGGCCGTGTCACACGAGAACCTATAAGTGATTTACCCCATGTCGGCCAGTATCCCGGCAGGTCATCGGCGCCCTATGTTTAGGTATTTCCTAGTTTCCGTGGCACAGTGATCGCATGAAACTGACTGTTCTCGGATGCACTGGGTCGCTCGCGGCCCCGGGCAACCCCGGATCGTCCTACCTGATCAATGCGCGCGAGGGGGACCCGGGAATTCTCATGGATTTTGGGCCGGGCGCATTGGCAGCGCTGCAGGAAGTTGGGGATCCTTCGGATGTGCATCTGCTGTTCAGTCACCTTCACGCTGACCACTGCTCCGACACCACGTCGCTGTGCGTATGGCGGCGCTACCACCCCACGGCCCCCGCAACACGACGCCACATGCTCTATGGACCCAGCTATGCGGCGGACCATCTCGGACGGATGGGGGCGAACGGCCCAGATGAGATTGATGATCTGTCGGATACTTTCGACGTGCGTACGTGGGTTTCCGGTCAGCCGGTAGACATCGATGCCGTGACGGTCACACCCTTTGCGGTGCTGCACCCGGCGGTAGAGTCCCACGCTTTGCGCGTGGAGTCCAAGGACACCGGCAGTGTGATTGCTTTCTCTGGTGATTCAGCTTCCACCCCCGCGCTTGTTGAGGCTGCGCGTGGGGCTGATCTTTTCCTCTGCGAGGCCGCGTGGGGACCCTTTGCCACGGCGGACACCCCACCCGGCATGCACATGTCCGGCCAGGAGGCAGGCCAGATCGCGCGGGAAGCTGGCGCGAAGAAGCTGGTTCTCGTGCATATTCAGCCGTGGTCTGACAAAGCTGCGACGTTGGCGGCCGCGCAGGCGGAGTTCGACGGTGAGGTCGTGCTGGGCTGCGCGAAGGATGTCTACGAGGTTTAATTCCGGGGCCTGTAGGCTCGTGGCATGACTGAATCACATTCCTTTGTCCGCGCTGACGGTCGCGCGCTCGATGAAATGCGTCCAGTGCGCATTACGCGTGGCTTTACGACGAATCCTGCCGGCTCCGTCCTCGTCGAATTCGGCAACACCCGCGTGATGTGCACCGCCTCTGCTGAAGAAGGCGTGCCTCGGTTCAAGAAAGACTCTGGTGAAGGCTGGCTTACGGCCGAATACTCCATGCTGCCGGCAGCAACGCATGAGCGCATGCCGCGCGAATCCATGCGAGGCAAGGTGAAGGGCCGTACCCACGAGATCTCCCGCTTGGTGGGCCGCTCCCTGCGCGCGGCAGTCGACCTGTCGCAGCTGGGCGAGAACACCATCCAGATTGACTGCGATGTGCTCCAGGCCGACGGTGGCACCCGCACTGCCTCCATCACCGGTGCCTACGTTGCTTTGGCCGATGCCATTGCCTACCTCAAGGAACGCGGCCTGGTTCCCGGCGAGCCCCTCCAGCCACCGGTGGCTGCCGTATCCGTAGGCATTGTGGACGGCCGCGTAAGCCTTGACCTGCCGTACGAGGAGGACTCCCGCGCGGAAGTAGACCTCAACGTTGTGATGACAGAGTCCGGCAACTTCGTAGAAGTACAAGGCACCGGTGAGCACGGCCTGTTCGGCAGGGATGAACTCAACGCCATGCTCGACTCGGCACAGAAGGGCTGCTACGAGCTCATTGCCGCGCAGAAGGCGGCGTTGGGGTGGTAGAAACACCGCTGAAAATCCTCGTTGCCTCCGGTAACGCAAAGAAACTCCATGAGCTTGAAGCTGTCCTCGCTGAATGCGCGATTGAGGGCGTGGAACTGGTGTCTTTAAAAGACGTGGCGCCGTACCCGGAACCCGCCGAAACGGGCCTAACGTTCGCGGAGAACGCCCTGATCAAAGCACGCGCCGGTGCCGCTGCCACCGGGCTTGCCTGCGTTGCGGATGATTCAGGTCTAGCCGTTAATGCACTCAACGGTTTGCCGGGTGTGCTGTCCGCCCGCTGGTCTGGTTCCCACGGCGATGACCAGGCAAACAATGATCTTCTGTTAGCCCAGATGTCCGACATCGACCAGCGCGCCGCCGCCTTCGTCTCGTGCTGTGCCCTCGTGGTCCCCGCGGAACTATCAACCGACGGGAAGTCACATGAGACCACCGCGGAGGGGCGCTGGGAAGGCACCCTGCTCCGCCAACCGCGTGGGGAGAACGGCTTCGGATACGACCCCCTGTTTGAACCAGCGGATTGCCCCGGCCGTTCCTCTGCCGAACTCAACCCGGAAGAGAAAAACGAACGCTCCCACCGCGGCAAAGCCCTACGCGAGCTTGCACCCGCGATCGCCGAACTAGTGGGTGCGTAAAACGCGGGGCCAAACGTTTTCCGCGGGATTTAACTTTTTTGGTGGTTTGGGAACTCGTTCTGTTCCCGCTGGCAGACGGCATGTTCCGCACTCTCCTATGCGTGCGGTAGCGTTGCACCCCCTGTGGATAGTTTTTGGGTTATCCACAGGCTTTTTTGGCCCTTAGCTGCACGTTTCTGGTTTTCGGTTTAGTGTGCGTGGCATGAACACTTTTGCAGCACTAGTTACGGGTTTAACCAACCCGATGGAGTCCC